>NZ_JACJDM010000054.1:0-33693 GCF_014163545.1 Pseudoalteromonas sp. SR45-6 | reverse complement strand
CTGCTGGCGAGGGTCGTCAATTGATTCGAAATATTTAAATAGTTGAATATCAGGCATGGGGGCTCCTTAAAAAGGAGTATAAGATCATACTTTTAAGTCAAGGTAAAGTTCGTGATCTTGCCCTGAGCTAAACCCCTTTAACGTGATGCTAAATACTGTTTTGAAAAGCTCAAATAGTCATTGAAATTAAGTTCGGCGAAAAAATCATTATCTCCTGCTTACTGATCAATTTATTGCAATAAAAATGGTGACTTTTTAGCTAAGTTTCAATTGTTGCCCCATAAAGTATGGGAGTGAACATTTAAATTACGGATAAGAGTTTACCTCGCGGTCTGGTTTTTAATTGCAAATTTGAGTTATGTCGCGTTGGCGACTGCAACCAAAGAGCATTTTCTACCAAATGAAAGCGCCGACCTCCCCTTGGAACCCCACGGCGCCCCGAGGATCACACTGCTTCCTCAATTTAAATTAATGATATGAACGTAAACGCGATGAAACACGTCCTTATGTAAGCATCGCTTAACGTGCATCCATGCGCTGTTATTACTCATCATTAATTTAATTTCGGGTGTGATCACGGGGGAACTGTCTTCACAGCAGTGTGTAATTTTGCCGTAGGCGTTAAGCTTGCTGACGCGAAAAAGCATACTGTGATCTTCAGTGTTAAATTTGCTGAATATTTAAAATCAAATTAATCAGAGCAGTATTTTTATTAGGTACTTCAATGTTATTCTATACAAATACATGATTGAAAGGATGCCTCATGATTTTAAAAGATAAAACGCTCGTCACAACCAACTCAGCAAAATTAAAAGCAGGCCAAAAGCAAGAGCTAGAGGTAGCCTTTTACTTACGCCGCGCATTTAAAGACCACCCTCAAGTATTTGTGTTTAATGATGTAAAGTTTAAACACAACGGCGAAAGCGCACAGATAGACCACCTTATTGTTTATACCTACGGGTTTATTCTTATTGAATCAAAAAGTATTACTGGTGAAGTTGCAATAAACCAACATCAAGAGTGGAGTCGCAGTTACCGTGGGCAATGGCAAGGTATGCCGTCACCTATCAAACAAGTTGAGCTACAATTGGCATTACTAAAAAGTTTAGTAAGAGACAATGCTCCTCAACTCCTGCCAAAGATGTTTGGTAAAATACAGCAAAATTTTGGTGGCCGTGAATGGTATAGCATCTGCGCAATATCGAGTAATGCCATAATTAATCGAGATAACACGCCAAAAACGCTTGAAGAGCGACTCGTTAAATCAGAGTTTATAGCGGATAAACTTTTAGACATAATGAAGCTACCGACATCAATACCAAATGCCCTGCACTTTTTCTCAACCAATACTCGCCCATGGTTTAGTGAAGAAAGCTTAGCTAGGATCTGTCAGTTTCTTTTGGAGCAAAATATTACTCCTGCCACACAGTTAAAACCTGATGCGTTAGCAACAAGCCTCAACGAGCCAAGCCCGATTTATCAAAATGAATCAACAGCTCTTGCACCAAGATCTATTGTTCCAACAATTAAAGAAGAGCAACCAAATGTTGTCAATGAAGTAAATTTACAATGTAAACAGTGCAGTAATAGCAAGACGCTTAAAGCGCGCTCAGGCCGCTACGGCTATTTTGTTACATGTGCTGAGTGCGATACCAACACACCAATGAAAACGTCTTGCCCGCAATGTAACAGCGCTAATACCAAAGTGAGCAAACGCAAAGAGTCTTATTCATTAGTGTGTAGTGATTGTGAAAACACTGCGTTTTTCAGACTTGATGGTTAAAGCTCGATAGCATTCAAAAATAAGAGGTATATCATTCCGGAAATTCATCAACCACTTCCACTGTTGCTATGTGTGATTTTAAAACATCATTATCTGTATAGTTTATTTGAAAATACAAAGTACCCTTTTTAAAAGGTTGAGCTTTCACTGATGGCATCAATTTGTAACATCTATATTTATTGTAAGATGGTAATTTCTGTTGTGGGCTTCCATCAAACAAAGGCAATGCTTGTGTCAATTTAAATCGTGTAGGAATATCTAAGCAAATAGCCCCACTAGTTGAGCCTTTTAAAATATACTGTGTATTGTTTGAGGAGTTATTTGAAACGAGTTTTATACCATTTTGCTTCATTGCTGCTAATTGCTTTTGAGCCTTATTTAAAGAAGCGATAGGTGCAGTAAGGTTATCACTTTTAATACCAGTAGAGCTTTTTAGTAACCCATTTATTTCAGCCTCTATTGGGTAAAGTAGTTTTCGCTTTTCCCATAGCTCTGGGTCCCCACCTTTGAGAATAGATAATCTAAGCCAAGTTTTATCAGTAAAATAATTAACTTTCTCCGTGCTTCCATCTGACTTTTCATCTGACTTTGACTTATGAACTAACCCTTCGCTACGCACTTCAAGCGTTTGTGGCTCCACATCTGATAAAGATGACCCAGCGGGTGTATCAGTTAAACCAATTGTCATTGCTGTAATTGGAGAAAGTAATATATCTGTAGCGTAACCAACAGGGTTGCGTATCCCTTCTTCTTTACTGAAATAGTCGTAACATCGCCCAATAGCACACACTTCTTTCTTTATAAGCACTATTTCACCAGCTTTTAAAGGCAGAACATTTACATTATTGTTACCACTATGTCTATATAGCGAATTACCTGCAACAAAGTCCAAATCTAGCTGGAATACTAAGTCATTATCATTTGTACCTGTAACAGACTTTGCGATCTCTTTAGCTACTTTTATTTCTTCTGTGGTTACGGGGTTTGATAGACTTAGAGCCTCTCCTGCTGCTGCGATAAAATCAATAATACTTCCGGCTTTATCATTTTCATCTAAATCGTACTCATAGATTTTTAATTTGAGACTTAATAAGTCACTCTCCATTCGTTTAGGACCATATAGCGCTTTATGGAAAAATGGAGCTTTCGTAGCATCTGCAATTGAATCATACGGGCCTAATATTTTGGTAATAGTATCGCTTGATGTTCCTGTTACAACTTCTTCAAATTCAGCGACAATCAAAACTTCATTATCTCCGCCAATATCTGGTAGGTATCTTAGATAGGTATCCGTTAAATAAATACTAAAAGTATCATCGCCGCTTAAAGCATGAGCTTCATCAGTTTTATATATCATACCGTCAGCACTATACAATTCTTTGGCAGTAACAAGAGGAGAGGTAAGGTTTTTATCTGAACCGACGGAATAAATGGAGATATCACCGGTGCTTGCAGTGCAAGCACATAAAAGAGAACATAAAACAATAAATAATAAAAGCTTCATCAGAAATTCCTTTTCAACAAACTTAATGACTGGTTAAAATTTAGACCAAACAACATCAATGTCAACTTTTTATTAACACTTGTTACTTTACAATCTCATGGCTTACATTTTGTACTGGCTAAAGGGATTTAGAAACTTAGAATTTGTCGGGAATAAAATTCCGCCATGCAATCAATTACTCATCAATTGAGTCTTTTCAGGCAAAGTAACGGGGGAGTTTTCTTAACAGCATCGTTTAGGTTGACCGTAGACGTTAAGCTTGCTGACGCGAAAAGCGCAGCTTTTAATATCTAAGCTCGATGCCCGTAACTCGGTGCTCGTCGCTTTTATTTATACATGTCGCGTTGGCGACGGCAACCAAGGGGCGTACGTTTTTCACTGTTGACTCTGCTGCAAGTAATTCATCCCTGAAGCTGGGTTCCTGTCAGCATCCATGCTTCCACTTCCTCGCGCTGCGAAACTTCGTTTCGGTCACTCGTCACCCACGGCGCCCCGAGCATTTTGCACTTTCCTCAAAGCCTAAATTGATATGAACGTAAACGCCGTGTAAGGCACATCCATGCGCCAGTCACGGCTTTAATTGCATCCATGCAATCAATTACTCATCAATTGAGGTTTTTCGGGCAAAATGACGGGGGATTTATTAACAGCGGCGTTTAAGCTTACCGTAGGCGTTAAGCTTGCTGACGCAAAAAGCGCAGCTTTTAAATTGTAGGCGAGCGTGTATAGCCGGCTTTGGCGACGACAACCAAAGAGAAGTAACCGCCGACTTCTCTTTGGAATCTCTCGGCGCCCCGAGCATTTTGCAGTTTACTCAAAACCTCAATTGATATGAACGTAAACGCCGTGTATTCGCCGTCCATGGCGAAGTCACGGCTTTAATTGCTTCCATGCAATTAATTACTCATCAATTGAGCTTTTCGGGCAAAATGACGGGGGATTTATTAACAGCATCGTTTAGGTTGACCGTAGGCGTTAAGCTTGCTGACGCGAAAAGCGCAGCTTTTAAATTGTAGGCGGGAGTTTGTATCCGACTTTGGTTTTTAATTACAAATTTTTAGTTATATCGCGTTGGCGACGGCAACCAAGGGGCGCATAGCGCCGTACGCCCCTTGGAACCCCACGGCGCCCCGAGGATCACACTGTTCCCTCAATCTAAATTAATGATATGAACGTAAATGCTGTGTATTCGCCGTCCATGGCGAAGTCACAGCTTAACACGCATCCATGCGCTGTTATTACTCATCATTAATTCAATTTCGGGTGTGATCACAGGGAAATTGTCTTGGCAGCGGCCTTTAATTCAATAATGAGTTAATGCTTGTTTACATTGCATTTTTTAGTAAACTGAATGCTCGCAAACAGGGAGCGATTTAATGCAGCAAATTGGTATATACGAGCAGTTAATTACGCAAGTAATTGAGCAAAACTTAAATCGTGATCAATTTTATGTGGGTGAACGCCAGCTTGAATCAGCTGAAGCGGCTACTTGGCTTTCGCGTTTTTTAGGTAAGCTGGTTGCTCATGCCATTGATGCAATCCCGAATTCAAACGAGCGTTTGCAAGAACAAATAAACCTAGCAAACAGCCTTGTGCTTTGGCTTAAAGATCACATTCGCGATGACGAGCTGATCAACGAAAACCTTATCGACAGCCAAGGCCGTATTCTTACTGCACTGTTTAATACCCAAAATCCCATTGCTGCAAATCTTAAAGATTACTCCAAAGATATTTTCCCGCTAACAGGACTTACCCAAAGCGAATTATTCAGCGGCGCGAATGCGGGGTTCTCCCTCGAAACCGAGCTAAAACGCGAGATTAAATCATCCGACACTATTTACTGGCTTGTCTCATTTATAAAATGGACGGGGCTGCGCATATTTAAAAATGAGCTTGAAGCATTTACCAAAAGTGGTAATAAACTCAAAGTAATTACCACCTCGTACATGGGTGCAACAGATGCTAAAGCGGTTGAGTTTTTAGCAGGCCTACCAAATACCGAGGTAAAGCTTAGTTACAATAATCAGCAAGAACGCTTACACGCCAAGTCATACTTGTTTATGCGTAATACGGGTTTTCATACCGGTTATATTGGCTCGTCTAATTTATCGCATTCGGCGCTTACCAGCGGCCTTGAGTGGAACTTAAAAATTACCGCGCAAGAAATCCCGCACATCATAGCTAAAACCAAAAGTACCTTTGAAACCTACTGGCAGTCGCCAGATTTCGAGCTATTTACTGGCAAAGCTGAATGTAAAGAAAAGCTCATAAATTCACTTAACGAGCAACGTGGTGTTGGCCAAGCAAGCAGCCAGTTTTATTTTGATATCACGCCAAAAACCCATCAGCTCACTATTTTAGAAAAGCTAAGCGTCGAGCGTAGCGTGCATAACCGCTTTAAAAATTTAGTGGTTGCCGCAACGGGCACGGGTAAAACAATAATATCGGCGTTTGACTTTAAAGCCGTTTACGACAAAAACCCAAACGCCCACTTTTTGTTTGTAGCCCACCGTGAAGAAATATTAAAACAAGCGCAAAGCGCTTATCGTGGTGTGCTTAAAAATAACGATTTTGGCGAGTTGTGGGTGGGTAACTATAAGCCACAACGTTACAACCAATTATTTGCGTCAATCCAAACATTAAACAGCCAAATTGAATCGCTTAATCTAACCCACGATTACTACAACTATATTGTGATAGATGAAGTGCATCACGTAAGCGCTGCAAGTTATCGCGCTATTTTAAATCACTTTACGCCCACAATATTACTTGGCTTAACTGCAACACCAGAGCGTCAAGATGGTGCTAATATACTCGATGATTTTTGCGGCGTAATAGCCGCCGAAATCCGCTTACCAGAGGCAATAAATCAGCGCCATTTATGCCCGTTTCAATACTTTGGATTAGATGACGATACCGACCTAAGCCAAATAACATGGCGTGCTGGCCGTTACGATATAAGCGAGCTAAGTAACCTTTATACAGGGGAGAACAGCCGCGCAAATAAAATTATATCCAGCCTTGCGGATATAGTGACTAATGTTCACGATATAAAAGCGTTGGCATTTTGCGTAAGCCAAAAGCACGCAGAGTTTATGGCATCTAAGTTTAATTTAGCAGGCATAAATGCCGATGTGCTGATCAGCAAAAACACCAATGAACGGGCGCACAAGCAACAAGCACTGCGCCAAGGCGAAATACAAATACTTTGCGTAGTTGATATTTTTAACGAAGGGGTCGATATTCCAGAGGTCGATACCCTGTTATTTTTACGCCCCACAGAAAGCCTAACGCTGTTTTTACAGCAACTAGGCCGTGGCCTGCGCCTGCCCGACAACAGCTTTTCTTTAGGTAGATCAAAGCAGTGCTGTACCGTACTCGACTTTGTAGGCAACGCTCGCCCAGAATACGACTTTGCCAGTAAGTTTCGCGCACTCATTGGTAAAAGCAACCAACCAATAAAAACCGAGGTTGAAAACAACTTCCCGCATTTACCACTGGGTTGCCGCATAGAGCTACAAAAGCGCACACAACAAACAATACTAAAAAATATTCAGCAAGCCATAAACACTAAACGCCGTTTACAACAACTTATAAATAGCTATTCGCAACACACCAATGATGCGCTAACGCTCAGTAATTTTTTACGCATAAACCCGCAAGTCACGCTTGAAGATATATACAAACCAAAAGATAAAAAGCTCGGTGGCTGGCAATGGTTAAAAGGCGATGAAATCCCCGCAGAACAAGCCGACATTTACGCCGCGTATTACCGCGCTATTAACACCCAATTACTCGGCTGCGACTCGCTCAGCTACTTATGCTTTTTACGTGATTTATGTAACAACGACTTTTACTTTAACCCAACAGCACAAAACCAACAGTACGCGCTTATGGCGCATTACAACTTTTGGGATAGCACAGGCACAAGTTTAGGGTTTAAAACCCTTAAACAAAGCTTACTAGCACTTAAACACAAAGAGCTACAACAGGAACTTGCCCAAGTGATCGCGCTTTTAATAAACCGCATTCACCAGCAAGAAAGCGATTTAGCGTGCTTACCTAGTCATGCAATAAAATTACACAGCCGCTACACACGCCAACAAATACTCGCTGCGTTTGGCGCACACACATTTGATAAAAAATCGACCGCCCGCGAAGGTGTTTTAGAATTTAAAAATCAAAACCTAGAGCTGTTATTTGTAACACTCAACAAGTGTGAAAAAACCTACTCGCCCACCACGCTATATCACGATTACGCAATCAGCCCTACCCTGTTCCATTGGCAAACGCAAAATAGCGCCCGCCCAGAACACGGCCGCGGCCTAAGTTATATTGAGCATCAACAAACAGGCAAAACTATCCTGTTATTTGTGCGCGAACAAGGCAAAGATGAAAACGGCCGAACCATGGGATTTGTAAACTACGGCGAGGTTAAATACCAAAGCCACAACGGTAGCCAACCAATGAATATTACGTGGGAATTAACCAACCCCATGCCAAGTGAAATGTGGCATGAGGCAGGGAAATTGGCTGTTGGGTGAATTGGTTACTAATTTTACGAAGGGCTTAGCATGAATCAATTTTTACAAGACACCAAAATCATAGCAGCTATAATTGCAGCCATAATTACTTTAACAATTGCATTAACAAGCGCTATTGCATTCTTTTATAGGGCTAGCCGAGATAACAAAAGAAATGCAAAAAAAGTTTTATTTCTTCTACTTGAAGTTCGTCATGCTATTAAGTTGAAAACACTCCCCATTGATGAGGTTGCTAAAGAATATTGTGAATATGCTGCCAAAAAATTTAATTCGTTTACTACCGAAGAGGTAAATATCTCTACAGAGGATTTTGACCTTCAACTTATAAACAACCAACTTTCAGAGCAACTAGCGTCTATAGAAGAAAGCCTTACTGTCAGCGTAATACCTACACTCAATGATAAATTAACTGACTTAGCCGAAGATAATCCAACTCTAGCCTTTAAAATTAGAGGACAAGATAGTTTTTTAAAACTATTTGAAACTTCAAAGACTCAAATAACGAACCTTGCCATACCAAATACAGAATTACCATCTGATGTTGAAAAAGCTTTATTAGAGCGTATTAGAAAAATAACGCTGATCCGCTTAGCAAAAGAAAGTAACCAGCATATAGATTGTGCTATATATGAAATAGCTAGATATTGTGGGCGAAGTCAGTTAAGAAAATGGCAAAAGTTAAAGCAGGAAACAGCTTCAGATCATGGCTTTGACTTTACCCAATTAGATGATCTTTTTGAAAGCTGTCATTTAGCTATTATTGAATTAGAAAAAGCTTTGATAACGCAGACCAAATTATAAAAGGTTTGAAACTTTGGCTATGAACCCTTGATAATCATACCTCGCAGAATACACGCTGAAAATGTAATCATTCTCAGCAATTTTTTCAATATCATATGAAAATGATTTATACCAAAATGTACCTTGTCTTGAGGCTCTAGATTCAATAATTGTGAAATTATCTTTAAGCACTTTTTTAAATAAGTTAATTTCATGATTATTGGCCTCAGCTAAACTTACTTTTTTAGAAGCCTGCGTATATATTCGAGCTTTTTCTTCTACTTTTTTATTTTGAAACTCTATTCTTAGTTCATCATCAAAGGAGTCTTCTAAGTCATTGATTAAGTCTTTTGCCTTAATTATTTCTAGGTATATAGTATCCCAAGATTTACTATAAAATATTGCTGGCTCATTGGGTAGAAGCAAACGCTTAGCTCTTCTAAAGTTTACTTTGAACCACTTCACGTAGTTATCTTCATTTTCTAAATTAATCTGTTCTGAAGCAATGACTTCGACGAATTGCTCAAAGCTACAGTATTCTGACTCTACGTTTGATGCGAATTCGTTTTTAAGATCATCTACGAAGTAATCTGTTATTTTATGTTTCCTTTTTGTATGTGATATCACAATTTCAACTATTTGGCAGATATTTTCCCAACTTATTTGGTAGTTTTTAGCAGGCTTTTTAGGGAGTTCATTTAGCTCAAAAAAATAATTATTTTCATTAATCCAACGCTCATATTGCAATTGATTAGTTAATTCTATTCCATTTTCTTTATAGCTTAACAATAATTCAATAAACCTAGGAAATGAACAATAGTCAATATCTTCTTCAGCCTCATCAATGTCACTTTCATCTTCCTCTTCATCTGTGAATGGTTCACCATAAAGAAATCCTAATAAAACATCTTCGAGAACTTTCCCATCAATATTTTTAAGCTTTAAAATAGGTGACTCAATATAATTAATATTTTTGATGCCAAAGCCTATTGCCATCAAAATATCTTTATACATAAAATCATAATTTTCTACTGCAGCTCTTAAATAACCAGTCATATTTGTAGTATCAATATCTTTAGGACCTACAGATAGTAACAACCTTTTATATCTCCTAAGATATGCCGCTTTTAACCAAAAATGACGTTCTAAATAATCTAAATGGGGAATATCACTTGCAAGGCCATTGCATTCTTGGCAACTTCTAACTAGTGTTTTTGAGTACAAGTCACTTTGTTCTGAAGGTATTTGCACATTTAATGCCGGTACATGATCCCACTCTAAACGTATTGTTAAAGAAGCTTTGCGACCACAATAATGACAGAATGTATCATCCTGACCATTTGACATAGGGAAGATAGGTTTATAACCAATATTATTATTTACCCTATGAGACATATCATTACTCCATACAATTTAGACATTCGGATTATAAACACCAATCTACCAACACACTCCAATTCCCCGTGATCACACCTGAAACTTAGTTAATGATGAGTAATTTACAGCATGGATGCTGTACAAAGCGTAGCTTGGCCAAGGATGGCCTATCTACGCTGATTACGTTCACATCATTCACGTAAGTTGAAGATACAGTGTGATCCTCGGGCGCGCCGTGGGGTTCCAAGGGGCGGTCGGCGGCAGCCGCCCCTTGGTTGCCGCCAGCAATCTGGCAAAAACCTCGAATAGAGGTTTTAAATCCCTTTCCCCAAAACCATATAAAATCACGGCTAAAGCCAGTTCCTACAAAAACAAAGCGCGATATAAAATCGAGCCTACGGCACTACCTACAATTTAAAAGCTCCGCTTTTCGCGCGAGCAAGCTCTGCGCCTACAAGTTAAAGCGCGACTACAAACTACTCTGCAACCACTTGTTTAAACCGTGCGAATGTTCGCATGCTTTCATCAGCAATCATTACCTCATAATCGAGGTTTTGAGCAATTAGCTCATATTGCCCATTGGGTAATTTATTAACTTTGCGCAGTAAATACTGCCCTTCCCCGCCTATATCATCTCGTTCTATTGCCACTATTTGGCCGCGTAACGATCCTGCTTTATCGGACGTTATAAGCTCAAGTAGCAGTAAATCACCATCAAGTATTGGGTGTTTACCGCCATTCATTGAGTTACCCGATGCGTGTGCTAAAAAATGCACTTGCGGGTCGAGCTTACCTGCGCCAAGTGGCGCGTCAATCAATTCCATATCGCTTTCATCCCCTGTTTTAAAATGCCCACAGGCAATTTTTATATTGGGGAAGTACGGCAGCTTTAATGTGTTATCTTGTTTTTTTGTTGTATCGGTACGATCTTTAAACGCTAGCTGAGTCACATTATCAGCTTGTTGCTCGGTATTTTGTTCAGTTGTTGCTACGTTTACTTTTAGCCGTTGGCTGTATTTAGCTAAGCTGTATTCAACCAGCTCTAACACGGCGTTGTTTAATAATTCGAGTTTATCTGCGGGTACGTCAAACGTGGCTTTTACTGTGTCGTTTTCTAGCGTAAACCACTGCGTGCCATCTTTATTTTTATTGGTGTAAGCTTTGATTGGGTTTTTACGCCAGTAGCTTTGCCATGTTTGTGAATCAGCCGCCGCTTGCTGCTCTTTGGCTGATAAATCGTGTTGTTTTAAATTTGGATGGCGAGCTAATACTTTAGCACTCATGGCTGCAAGCTCTGCAACTGTTGGGGGAATGGTAAAACCATTTAATGCCACATAAGCTTCAAGCAAAATAGCTTTAAAGCATTTGGTCATACTGGTTGTTTGTATGCCCTTATGTAAAAAGTCATAGAACGGCGCTAGTTGCTCAGCACCTTGTTGTGCCTCATCATCAATGTTTTGTGTTTTAGCAATTAGCTCAAACCAACTAGTGTAATTGCTGTTTACCTTTTTTATATCCCCATAGTGGTAGTAAAACTCACTTAAGGTGGGTAAATGCCCAAGTTGCTCAGCAAGTTGTGTTATATCTTCAAGCGCGTTGGTGCGCTGCGCCTTAGCTAGCTGTTGCCAGAAGTCGGTGACTTTTAAATCAATATTTATAAAACAGCCATCAGCTAGATTTGGCTTTTTAAGCTTTTTCACTACACCACTTGGCGTAGTTTCATGGAGTAACGCATAAGGCTTATTTAAAAAGCTATGGTGGTTACCAATAAAGTCGAGCACCACTAGATGCGTTTTACCTTCTAGCGTACGCAAACCACGCCCTAATTGCTGTAAAAACAGGATTTTAGAATCACTTGGGCGCAGCATTAAAATAGTATCAATGCTGGGTAAGTCAGTGCCTTCATTAAACAGATCAACGGTAAATAGCACTTCAACTTGGCGTTGTTCTAATTGTTTAAGTGCCTCATTTCTGCGTACTTTTGATTGGCTATGTACTGATAGTGCTTTTACACCCGCTTTATTAAATGCATCAGCCATGTAATCGGCATGTTTGGTGGAAATACAAAAGCCTAGCGTACGCTGTTGTTTGTATTGCTGCCACTGTGCAAGCGCATGATCGGCACGTTTTTGTGTCGCAAATTTGTTTTCTAGTGCTGCTGGATCAAATCGACCATTACGCCATGGAATGGCTTGGTAGTTTACGTTTTCGTCCCAAATACCATAGTAATGAAACGGCACTAACGTTTTTTGATCTATCCCTTGCGTTAAGTTTCGCTCAAACACTAAATTGTTGTCGCATAATCCTAAAATATCGGCTTGATCGGTACGCTCTGGCGTAGCGGTTAAACCGAGTAAAAACGATGGCTCAAAATAGTTTAATAGCTGACGATAAACACGTGCGCTGGCATGATGAAACTCATCAACAATGATGTAGTCGAACGCCGTTGGTGCAAATTGCTTTAAATGATTACTTCGGCCAATGGTTTGAATAGAGGCAAATAAACAGTCGGCGTTTTTGTCTCGCTGTTTACCGTTATAGAATCCCGTTGAAAGCGTCAGTAGTTCAGCAAATGTACGCTGTGCCTGTAAAAGTATTTCTTCACGATGTGCGACGAATAATACCCGTTTAGCTTTGAATTGTTTAACATCAAACGCGCTTAACCATGTTTTACCCATGCCTGTTGCAAGTACTACTAAGCCACGTTTAAAGCCCTCAACGCGAGTTTGCGCTAAAGCATTGAGCGCTTCAATTTGAGCTTGCCTTGGTGTTTTAGCTTCGCTTTGTTCAATAATTTGTTCCGCTGTATCGGCATCGTTTACTGCTACAAACTGCTGTACTTTACGCCTAGCAATGTAGTTAGCAATCCATTCATGGCTTAAATGTGTAACAAGCTCGTGGTTGAAAATAGCGTAAAAAGCATTCCGAATACTTAAAAATTGCTGCGCTGCTTGGCTTGTTTTTGGCTGCATGTAATCATGTCTAAAATTCCACTCATGACCTTTAGTAAGTGCGCTGGCGCTAATGTTACTTGAGCCAATAAAGGCACAACCAGACGTAATTTCGCTGGTGTCGTTTGTTTTGACAAAAATATACGACTTCATGTGAAAGCTTTGGTTGCTCTGTGTTTGGTAAATACGCACATCGGCACCACGATCCACTAATACCATTAGCTCTCTGAGCGCATTAGGATGAGTAATATCAAGGTAATCGGAGGTTAACAGCTTTAGTGTTGCGCCACTTTGTAAAGCTTCATTGAGTGGGTCAAATAACAAAGCCAAGCCACTGGGTTGGATAAATGACACTGTGATTTCAATCTCTGTGGCATTATTTATTGCATGTACAAGATTAGGTAATAGCGGGTCATCGGCACCCGTAATAAGCTGCTGCTTATTACTTTGCAATTGGTGCTGTTCGTTAAAGCTATTCATTTATTAATTCGCTGCGCGTTAATAATGCGTTGAGCCACACTTCGCTTTTGCGCTCTGGTCGTTGGTCGACCGTTTGCCATTGTTTTAGTATTTTAAGCTCGGTGTGATGAGCAACTAGCGCGGTTAGGCCTTCTTCATTTAAATCGGTAAATTCGCGACCGTTATGTACGCGTTCTGTATCGCCATATTTAAACGACACATACAAAACCCCGTTTGGTTTTAGGGCATTTTGCAGTTTTAAAAACACCTGTGGTAACTCTACTTTTGGTACGTGCAATAAACTCGCGCAACACCAAATGCCGTCGTACATATTTGTACAGTTAAGCTGCTGAAAGGTTTTAACCTCTACGGCTTGTTGTAAGTAATTACTGGCTAACTTTGCAATTTTTTCGCTTGCATCAAACGCGCTAACAGTAAAATCTTGCTGTTTAAAATACATGGCATCGCGGGCGCTACCGCAGCCTGCATCTAATATATGGCCGTGTTTAGGGATAAGCGGTAAAAACTCAGCGTAAAGCGCCGACATATCAACATTAAGCGTTGAGTCGCTAAAACTTTGTGCGTTTTGGTTGTAGTAACTGAGTGTTTTAGTGGTCACTTGATATACCGCTCCGTGGCTAATTAATAATACTTAACTACTAGTGCGTTAAGTTTTCATTAAGTTTTATCCTAACCTAACATGAAAATGTATTAAAAACATAGAGTTTTCCGATGAGTACCAAGTAGATAGCTGCTAATTAGCAAAAATTAAGAATTTAGTCTTGGTCATATTTATTGAGCGAAGGTGCTAGGTTCTAGGGAAGTGACTAGGTGCTAGGGTTTGCCCGCCGTCCGTTATCTTCTCTGTGTAGCGCAGCGCCTCGGTGTTCTCGGTGGTAAAATAGCTTTTAAAACAATCACAGATCGAAAAAGCTGCGAGGCTTTAGGGAGTAACAGGCACTAGGTTCTAGGAAAGTGACTAGGCGCTAGGCTGTATTCGTTACTCGTCGCTCGAAGCCCGATATTCGCAGCTCGTTGCTCGCAACTCGTTACCTTCTCTGTGTAGCGCAGCGTCTCGGTGGTAAAATTAATTTTAAGTGATTTATTCACCACAGAGATTAAGAAGCCTGCGCTTTAGAGAAAAACATAAAGAGTCTAATGTAGGTCGTGCTTTAGCGCGTCAATTTTCAACATTAGACATTGTCGCCATAAATGACGACCTACAAGGAAGCGCTAGGATTAGCCCGCCGCTCATTGCCCGAAGTCGGTTTATAGGGTGATATAAGTACGAGGGCTAGATGACAATACAAGTCAAACTAGAGTTAATCTAAACTCTAGTTTGCTCCAATTAAGCTTAAGGTCTACAATTAATAACATTATAAGTATGTAATTGTAGACCAAATGAATAAAGCAGAAAGATTATTAGCAATACTAGCTAGCTCTGTTAAAGCAGGTGGCGGTATTCATACCAGTGCAGAATTGGCTTTTATGATGGCTGAAAAACCCACTCCTGCATTCACTAAGTTTCTGACTGACAATGTTAATAAAGGGCTATTAAGAAGAGTCTGCAATGGTATTTTTGAAAGCACGCTCACGCCACCTGACCCCACCACCGCTATTTATAAAATAGTTAAAAAACTACGTGGTGACGTTTTAAATTACATTAGCCTAGAAAGCCAACTCAGTTACACGGGCGATATTTCGCAAATATTAATGGATAGGTTAACGGTAATAACGAAAGGTCGTAGTGGCACATTTTCAACTCCGTATGGGGTTATTGAGCTGACCCATACAAAAAAACCAATTGATAAATTTGCGAAAAACCTATATTTCGATAAAAGCATCAAGATGTACCGAGCAAATACGCTGCAAGCGATTGCAGATCTAAAAGCCTGCAATCGCAACGTACACATGCTGGAGAACTAAATGCTAACAGAATATATACGCCAAATTATAGCTGCAAATCCAGAGTACGCTGGCGTCACGCCTGTGATTGAAAAAGAAATTCTTCATCACGACATTATGGCTGCAATGGTAAAACAAGGTGTTATGCCTTCGCTTACTTTTATTGGTGGCACCTCACTTCGTTTGTGCCATAACAGTTCTAGATTATCTGAGGATTTAGATTTTAATGGTGGGCATGACTTCAAGCCAAGTAGTTTCAGTGGCTTAGAAGTTGAAATCCAAAAATACATACAAAATAAATATGAGGTGCAGGTATGGGTAAATAAACCAGCTGAAGATAATCAAGCTAATACTTCATCTTGGAAAATAAGTATCGAAAAAGAAAGTAATCGTCCTGATCTTCCCCGCCAAAAAATGCATATAGATATTTGCGCTATCCCGTCATTTGATATCGAAAAAAGGCCATTAATAAATCACTATAATATTGTCGCGCCAACAGAAGGTTTGCTGATCCCTGTACAATCATTAACGGAAACGCTTGCAGACAAGTTTATTGCATTAGCCTACCGTGCTAGGCGCATTAAACCGCGCGATGTATGGGATATAGTATGGATAAAACAAAGAGGTGTTGCGGTATCTAAGCAACTGATCAATAAAAAGCTTGCGGCCAGGGGTAAAACCAACGAAGACTTTATTGAGGCACTGACTATTCAATTAGACAAGCTACAGCATGACGATGAAGTTCGTAAAGACTTCAATATTGAAATGAGCCGTTTCATTCCAAATCAAATCAAAGAAAGAACAATCGATAACCCTGATTATTGGCCATATGTACAATCAGAAATTAGTACTATGTCACTCTCAATCCTTAATAATGGTATTAAAAATAATAAGTTTGATATGGGGAGCTAACTTTAAGGCCTACAAAAAAGCACCTTAAAGGTAATATTTTGTAGACTGTAAGGAGCTAGGTTCTAGGAAAGTTACTAGGTGCTAGGATGATTACCTTAGACCGCTGCTTTGTCTTCTCTGTGCAGCGAAGCGCCTCGGTGCTCTCGGTGGTAAAATTGATTTTAAATGATTTATTCACCACAGAGGTTAAGAGGCGCTGCGCTGAAGAGAAAATGACGAAAAGACTTTTGATTTAGGGAAGTGACTAGGTCCCGAAGCTCGTGGTTTTATATCTTCTCTGTGTAGCGAAGCGCCTCGGTGAGCTCGGTGGTAAAATTGGTTTTTAAATAATCACAGCTAAAGCTCGTTCCTACAAAATAAAGGCGCTAGGTTTAGGGAAGTGACTAGGTGCTAGGGTGTATTCCGTAGCACGAAATCCGAAGCCGGTTTATAGATCGCGGGGTGAACCCGCTGCTAGGCGATTTAATGTGCATTCCTAACCAGCGTACTGGGTTTTTAACCCTTCACCTTTAGCCTTTAACCTTTCACCTACCTATTTACTTTTTTCTTAGCCAAAACAAGCTGCCTTCGGTGGCTATCCAAGCTTGTTTGCCAAGTGAATTTAGGTATATACCCACTTCTTCTTTACTGCCTGGGCTGTAAAAATGAAACTCCTCAGATTTTAGTTTTTCTTGCCCGGTGAGTATTTTTATAAAATGTTTATTAAGCTGTTTAAGTTGCTTTTTGTATTGCTTGGCTTGGCTAGAGTCACCATGTTTATGAAACTCACTCAAGGCGCGGCTTGCTGTGGCATGAAGTTCTTCGCTGTCGAAGTCGGCTAAAAACGCATCCAGTTTTTGCCACTGTCCTTTAATTACATAGCAGTTCATTAGCCAATGGCGATTAGCTTGATTATCCATGGGGTTTAGTTGCCAAAGCGCTTCAAATTCGTCAATAGCGTATTGTATGTTACCTTGTAATGCGTTGATTTGTGCACGATGCGCTCGTAACATCATATAAGGGCGTGTTTCGTGGATCAGCCAAAAGTGGCCTTGGTTCTGTGCTATGTATTGCTCTGTAATAACACCTTCAAACAGTTCCAGTAACGCTGCTATAGGTTCAAATGCGCTTGGAGTAAAATCACTAAGGATTGCTTCCATTAATTGATCAATCACTTCGTCGTCGAGCACTTTACCAGCAAAGTCATCGTTGTGGTGTTCACCTGCAAACTCTTCCGCAAATTGTTCGTTAAACGCGGCTTCGTCTTCATCTGTCCAGCTGGGGTCTTCAATAAAACGAACGCTATAAAGCACATCGGCTACAAAATAGCTGTAGTTCTTTTTATAGGCTTGCGCTAGGCCTTGGTTGTCAGCAAATTTTTTAACTGCAGCTTGTTCAGAGCTAAATGCACTCAGTACTTCATTTAAACTCGTTAGCAGGTCTTTTTGGTGTTTGTTTAGGCTGCGTTTGTCGATAAATTTAAGTGCTTGTAATGCCCCTTTACAGTAATTAGGCAGTGGCATATTAGCTTTGAGTGAATCGCGGTAGTCGGTTTTCGATAAGCTGCATTTAGTGGGCATTTTAAGGTCTTCGGTCATCACTTTATGCATGCTGTTATTGTAATTTTCCATCAGGCTTTCGAGGTACTTTAACTCAGTGTCTGTTGTAAAATTAATGTCACCTAATAGGTCTGACTGCCATTGGCTGGGCATTATTATGTCGGGCAGTAAGCCTAACCCTAAAAAATAACCTTGGATAAAATAGTAATCTGGTTTTTTATCGCTTAATACAGTTAATTTAATGACATCACTGCGTATTTTGGCGGGCGACATAGCTTGTCCTGCTCTTTATAAGTTGGCTCTAGTGTACCAATTGATTTATGGGTTACAAGATTATGGCGCGAAATTTTCGATAAAAACAACGATAGGAAGTTGATTAAGTTAATAACAAAAAACCCAGAGCGGTATGCTGGGTTTTTTGTTATTCGTTGAACTACCAAGTATTTAGTTATTCAGCAACACATTCAGGCCAATCATAGAATAAGCTTGATTTGTTGGCTGTGCGCCATGTTTCATATACGAAGGTGATTTCAGGAATTTCTTTAATGTTAAAAGAAAAATGAAAACCTTCAGATGCTTCTTCGTTACGAATACACGCAACCACTGGCAATATAGTTTTAAATGCAACTGATTTGCCCTTTGCTATTACTTGCTCATTTTTTAGATTTTCGAAACGCGGTGTTAAGCTTGCTAACCCACCATTAATATGGCGCACCTGTAAATTTTCAATGGTGTAATCTGCATCAGTGGCGGTTAATGACCAGCTAATATAACCCTCTTCAAGATAAGGTTTAGAGCTGGCACTAAAGTCATTCGCAAAGGGTGGAATATTCTCATACGGTAATGGATACCATAGGCTTTCATTATCTTCGTTGATGCTACGTAAACGTACACCTGTAGCCTCTGTGAGTGGGTCAACGTCAACGACAAAGTCATACTGCGGCGCATCATCAATTAGGTCTGTTGCAGAATAACGGAATGTATATTTACCTGGCTTTGTAAATACTTGCCCACGGGTATTTGGGCAATCTGCTTCACTTGGGTTGCTAGTAAACTCGCCGCCTGCTGGTGTACTGACAAGCTCTTCATGAGTGAATACTTCATCGCCATCGGCATCAACGGTTACTGGCCGATGTAATAACGACATGCACGGTAAAATTTGATAGTAGTCTTGGCCAGGATTTAAGCGTCCCCAGCTACGCGCCCATACAACGGAACGGATCTCTGGAGCGGTATTGGTAAATTTAGCTAAACCACTGTCTTGTGCATACGCCTTAGCAAATAAGCCACGGTCATCTTCTACAATTAACTGCGCGGTATAAGATCCCGGCACATCGGTGAGCACTTTTGCACGACGGTATTCTTGGCTTTGTGGTTCAATTACCGGTTCGATAGTCGCATTACTGCCATCAGGCTTATCTGTTAACTGCCAATGAAAGGTCAGTGGATCATCATTAGGGTCGCTACTTGATGCATCAAACACTAATGCATCACCCACCAGCACTGACTTTGATTGTGCATCAACGCCGCCAGTTGCAGGTTGACCGTTAACGTTACCTATTTTAGCTTGCATGCTGGCATCAACTGAAATTTGGTTTTCGCCGTCAGAGACAACCATACGTACTAAATAACTGCCGGCTATATCAAGCTTTTGAATCTTTTTACCCATAGGTTTCCAAGAACCAATATCCACTAGCTCTGCAATACTTCCTTGCGGTTTTTCAATAAGCGTAGCTGCAATAATTTGTAACGGCTCGCCTTCTGGATCATAGCCGGTAAAATTAAATTCAGCTCTTAAGCCTACTTCTTGTTCACCAATACTATTAGATGGGTAATAGCCGGTTGCTGATAATTCACCGATCGGTGGGGCATTGCTAGTCGCGTTAGGATCTTTTTTGACGGTAACTGTAACTTCTTTTTCTTCACTTTTTCGGGTGCCATCAAATACAAATAGTATTAATTTATAACTTGCCACAGCTTGTGGGGTAAAACGCACTACAGCCGTTTTTGTACCTGTAAGCTCTGGTAGTGGTACATTTTCGGGATCCGTTGCTGAGCGTGACGGCCATTGCCAGCGATATTGTAGTGGCTCCCCTTCAGGGTCAATGCTGGCTGATGCATCTAAGATAGCTTCTTCGCCTAGGATAATAGTTATGTCGTCGGCTTTAGCCACTGGTGGCGCATTACCTTCTGAAACGCTTACCACAACTTGTTTTGGTTCACTTGCTACGTCGTTATGAGTCACCACTAATTGCAATGTGTAATCACCGGCTAAATCAACAAACAGTGTGCTTTGGCTTTGCTCTGCGTTATTTAAATAACCCGCACTGTCGGTGGGCTTTTCCATAAGCGTCCATTGGTATAGTAATGAATCGGTGCCACCTGCTGGGTTTACACTTTGGCTACCATCTAAACCTACGCTATTAGTGCCTAAATTAACACTATGGACTGAGTCAGTAATTGCGACTGGATACGGGCTGGTTGCGCTTAGCGTGATACGCGCGGCTTCGCTATTATTTGCCCCGTCATTAACAATTAAACTCACAACATAATTGCCTGGTAAATCTGCAGTAAAGTCTGTTGTTATGGTATTGGTGTTGGTGATATTGGCAGTACTTGTTGCTGGTCGTTCAATGAGCTGCCATTGATAAATTAAATCTGTTCCCTCTGCACTTGTACTCGCCTCAGCATTCAGCGTGACTTTTACCGCGCCATCCTTTAGTGAGAATGCTGATTCTGCTGGCGATTGCAGCTCAACAACCGCTGTTGGTTTTTGCTCTGTTGTTTGTGTACTGTCTTTGTTATCACTACCGCTACCACAGGCTACCATAGTAAGCGAAAGCCCGACTATGGCTATTGCGCCAAATAGTTTTTTCATTCTTTTGTACTCCTTGCTGATAGGTGTTATCAGTTAAAAATTATAAGTTAGGCTCAGCCGTGCAGTTCTTCCTGGTGCAGGTACTAAACCTAAACTTAAAGCGTCGAGGTAATAACGATCTGTAACATTATCGATGGTAAAATCGAGTGTTGTGTCGTCGTTAAATTTATAACTAGCGTAGATGTCTAAAAGGTTATAACTGTGCCAAAGTACCGGTTCATTAAACCCTGTAGGTGCGTTATAGCGAGGAATTGAGTTGCGCTCTCCCATAAATGTGCCACGCAGCCCAGCTTCTAATTGCTGCTCAAATAAACGTAAGCCAAGGTGAGCACTGGCGTGCCAATTTGGCGGGATCATGTTATTAATATAGCTTTCAGGAAGGCCCCAATCATTACAGTAGTAGCGCACATAACTGCCCACATTACACACTTCTATCTGGGTATAATGCGTGCCGCTAAGCTCAGCAACCCAGTATTTTGTGTCGTAGCTAAAATTAAGCTCCCAGCCATTTAAATCTAGGCTGTCGATATTTCGCATTCGAAAAAAATCGTTGAGGCCGCCTTGTTTTTGCTCCCACGCATTGGGTTGCGTACGGGTTAAATAGTTATCAACATGATTTTGGAAATAGGCGAGCTTAAAGCCCACTTTATAGTTATTTGTTAGTAATGAGTCGGTTAAATAATTAAGGCCAATTTCTTGGTTTTTAGCATGCTCTGGCTCTAAAGGGATATCTAAAACGGGGCTGACAGACCAACCAGAGGTACTTTCAAATAGGCTTGGCATACGCAAAGCTTCACTGTGGCGAATATAAAACTGCAGTCCTTTATATGCCTGCCACTTTATAGCAACCAATGGTGCTGTGCCTGAGTGGCTATTTTCATACTGTACTTCTAGGCAACCATCGGCGCCGTCAGACACACAAGCAGGATCGTTGCTAGTAATGGTTACTGGGTTATTATCTTTCGATGAAAAGTGCGTAAAACGCAGTCCCGATTCGAGTGTCCATGCTGTTAAAAACTGCCAATCAATGGCTGTAAAAGCACTAAATTCTTTGCGCCAACCACTGCGCGACCCTGCATAGAACCCTTCGGTTTCAGGGGTGTCGGTATCCATGTCTTCATACTGTGCGGCAACACCATAGCTCAGCGCTAGTTCGCCCGCTGAATAAAACATCATGGTATTACTCACATCAGTTCCAAAGCGCTGATAATCATCGCTGCGAGCAACATTATCGACTATATCTACTGAGCCGACACCAGGGGTATTTAAATGGGTAAGTGCATCGGTATGCCAAAAGTTGGCTTTAAAATCAGCCCAATCATATTTGATTGGCTGCCAGCGATATCGCACTGTGTAAGTTTGATTAGTGACTTCGCTATCGAGCCATTGCCTTGCTTGACCAAAAGAGCGTATTTGCGATGGCATCATTTCGCCGTAGCTGCTGTTATAGCGTATATAACTCATTTCGAGGCTTTGATCGTTGGGCAGCAACACATTGCTTTTTAACAGCCAAGATTCACTAGAAAAATTGGTATTGGGGATGCGTTCATTGGCACGAAACCGCGATGCCCCTTGCATTGACACCGCCGTTTCGGTGTACCAAGCAAGTTTGTCGGGGGCTGCGTAAATTATTTCAGGTGCAGGGCCGTTACTACCTGCATAGTAATTACCTTGCTCGCGCTTAGCATAAGCAGCAATTAGATCGCCCCACTGAAAATGCTTAGCGGCAGCAAAACTGCCTGCATAACTAGCAAACTCAAATAAGCTGGGTCTATCCATGCCCTCCTCAGGAGCAAAGCGCTCTGGCATTATGTACTGCTCAGTACAATAACTCGAAAAGCGACACTGTGAACGATAGGCATTGCGTGGTAAATAATACCCTGCGTATGTACCTGGCTCTGGCGTATTAGCGCTATTACCGATGGCGCTAACACGTAATCTAAACCCGCTGAGCTCACCCTCTTTAACAATATCATCAGCCGACAATGTACTAACGCTCACCAAGCCACCTGTCGCCCCAGTGCCATCAGCACTCATGATAGGGCCTTTACTGATTTTAAGTGAGCCAATCAAATCGGGATCAATGTAACTGCGGCTCGATACACCAGAATAGCCGCGATACACGGTGGTTTCTTGACGACTACCATCTATCACTACAGGTACTCGTCCTTGGCCTTGCATGCCACGAATATTAACATCAAGCCCGCCTGAGTTACGGTTTTCGCTGATCAAAACACCGGGTGTACCTTGAAATATATCGCCAACACTGGTTCCTCTAAAGCGTTCAATATCTTGCTGGGTAATTAGGTTTACTGATGCGGCTTCGGTATAGGTTTGATCTTTTAGATCCCTATTGCGACTTTGCACATTAATGGTATTTAGCGTGATCAAATCTTGGGTGGTTTTTTGTTGCACTAGCCATGCGCTATTACTAACAGGTAAAGCTTGTAGATTGGTATTGCTTAACAGCCTTTGTAAGGCTGCCTCTATGGTCATTTCATCGGTTATTGCAGCGACTGAAAAACCACCGACAACACGCTCTTCAAATGATAAAGTCACACCCGCTTGGCGTGAAAATAAAGTCAGTACATCACCAAGCTGGCCTGCGGGAAGATCAAATTTGATCATTTTTAATTGTGATGTTGCAGATACTTGTTCAGCTAAACTTGCTGAAGGGGTAATCACCAACAAACCTGTGACTACGATGAGTAAATTTAACGCTGCGCGGGGCATAAATGGTTTCCTATTTCTTTAATGCATACTTATATGACGCATGAAAATAGTAATCCCGTAACTCTAAATGATAATTATTTTATATTTTTTCCTGATGAACTAAATAAACATAGTTATGGGCGAATTTCGGCCCACCAACGGGTTCTGTAATGCACACTTGCCCGAGCGCTACGAGCGACTGTTTTAAGGATCAGGTGAGTGTCATTTAACTGAAAAACGCCGGAGACAAGGTAGTCATTTAAACTGGGGGCAATTTTTACAAAACCACGGTGATAACGAGATAGTTCAGCTAAAAAAGAATTGATTGACATATTTCGCACTGACAACAGCCCTGCTGTCCAACTACTGTAGTCAAATATATGATTGTCTAACTGTTGCATTGAATTTACGGTAATTTTATATAGCTCGCCAGCCTTGATCGCCTGATTGGTAAATAAGCCGTTTGCTTGCGCGAGCTTAACACTGCCTTGCATAACTTGAACTAAAGCATGATCGGCTTCATTACGCACAAAAAATTGTTTGCTGTCACAAAGTAAAGTTCCGTGCTGTAACGCCACCTGCACAGGCTGCGTATTAGCTGAAGCTATAAATTGCATTTCTCCGCGGGTTAAATGAATGTATCTATTGTGAGCATTAAAATTCAGTTCAACAGTGCTGTTATGATTTAACCAAAGCTGGCTATTATCGGAGAGCGTAAATAATTGCCGTTGATTGGTAGTTGCGTGATCTGCGTTAAGGTATTGCCATGCCCCCTGTTTGTCTGCCAACCAGCTTACACTGGCAAGTCCTAGTGTGGTTCCAGCGATCCTTTTTAGCGCCTGGCGACGACTCATGCTTTGTATATCATGATCGGTTTTTTTTAAGGTCATGTGAGCAATACGACCATTTTTTTTACTCACCCCGGCAAATGCAGCCTCCATGTTTTCTATCCGTTGCCAGGCTAATTCATGCATCGGATCGGCAAGCCGCCATCGCCTATATTCAGCCATATCTGCAGACTGTGCGTTGCCCGACTCTAAACAAATACGCCACGCAATCGCTTGCTGTACGACTTGTTCTGGTAAAGGTGTTTTTTGGGCACACGTATTATTCACAATCGCTTACTCTATATCACAGTATGTAAGGGTGTAGCACTCTAACATCGCTTTCGCCATGTATTTTTCAATAGATGATAGGCTCACCTTGAGTTGCTTTGCGACTTCTTTATAACTGAGCCCGTCGAGTCTAACCATTAAAAATGCTGTTTTTTCGATTGCTCTCAAACCACTCAATAATTTATCTATTTGCTCTAGTAAACTGAGCAGCTGTAGTTGCTCTTCAGGCGAAAAATAGGCTGCTTCTGGCATGCTTCCTAAAAATAATAAATAGTTTTCTTCTAGAACTTTGCGACGAATGTTATCGGTTACTAAGTTTCCGGCAACTTTTGTAAGCCATGCTCGCGGACTTTGTATTTCGTTATACAAAGAGGGCTTATTAAGTAAACGCATAAATGTATCTTGAGCGAGATCTTGTGCATTATCTTTGTTGTAGGTACGTCGAGCGATCCAGCGAACAAGCCACTCATGGTGTTCTTGGTAGAGCGCATTAAACCCTACTGAGTTAGCGGTAGTGCTAGTCAAAATTTAACTATTCCTGTAGCATATTTACCGCGAGTATAAATGATTTTCATTCCTATTCAAGTTAATTTAGATATTCTGCAAACATTATTAATAAAAAATTTATTATTCTTTTGATGAAAATCGGATCTCGTTCGGCATTAGTTATATAGCCAATAATTTGTCCATCAAAACGATGCGGCATATTGATCAAGTATGTTGGTGTTACATCGCCACATTTACAAATTACGTAAAAATTAGGGAGCAAAATGTTTATAAGAACTATGTTATTTGTGTGTTTAATGGGTGGTGGAACGTCTGCGGTTCACGCACAACAAGCGGCGCCGTCAACAGCCTCCAAAGTAGAAGTTACAGGTAATGCTGTTACACCAGAGGTGAATACAAATACGCTATCAGCTAAATCTTTAACCGTAGGATCTGACCTTGATACAGACACCAATACCACGGTTAGTGTTGACGAGGCGGCTTTTGATCAACATGACTTATCGCCAATCGGCATGTACAAGGGCGCTGATGTGGTTGTGAAGAGCGTAATTATCGGGTTACTTTTAGCATCGTTAGTCTCATGGGCTATCTGCATATTCAAATCTGTACAGTTAAATATTGCTAAGCGAAATGCCAAAAAATTGCTTAAACATTTAATTCAAAGTGAAAGTTTTGCAAAGGCCAACCACACTTTATTACTACAACAAAGTGATGCCTTAACACTCCTAAAAGCAACCCAACATGAGTTACAACTAACTGGCGAAGGACTTACTACTGACGAAGGCTTAAAGGAGCGATTAGTCGCGCGTTTAGAGCGTGTACAAGCAGCGCTAAGCGCAAATATGAATCAGGGTACAGGCATATTGGCAACAATAGGCTCTGTTGCACCGTTTGTCGGTTTGTTTGGTACGGTTTGGGGCATTATGAATAGCTTTATTGGTATTGCTAAAACACAAACAACTAATTTAGCCGTAGTCGCCCCTGGTATTGCAGAAGCTTTATTAGCAACGGCTCTGGGGTTAGTTGCAGCGATCCCAGCCGTTATTATGTACAACCATTTTTCTCGTGTAATTGGCAGTTACAAAGCACAGTTAGCCGATATTCTGACCGCGATCATGATACTCGTGAGCCGAGATCTTGACCGAAAGCACCCTGATGCAAAACACATAGCCTACCTACTTAACGATGAAGACGCTGCAGATGCAGTATCTAAAGAGCTTTAAAATGGCATTTAGTAGTAACCGTACCGATAGCGATGAATTACAAGAGCAGCATGAGATTAACGTCACTCCGTTTATTGATGTGATGCTGGTGTTGCTAATAATTTTTATGGTGGCGGCCCCATTAGCCACTGTCAGTGTGCCAGTTAAGTTGCCTGCTGTTGCGGCACCAACCCAACCGAAAAGTGATGATCCAACTTACCTTACTCTACAACAAGACCTTACTTTAATACTTGGCGAGGGAGATAAAATAAACCAACAAAATTTGGCGCAAGCACTAAAACAACATGGTATTGAAACACAGCAGCAAATTTTGATTCGTGCAGATAGCAAAGTTGAATATGGTCAGTTCATGGCATTAATGAATCAATTAACTAAAGCCGGCTACTCACAAGTTGCTTTAGTCGGTCTTGAACATGAAACGGATGTTGCCCAGTGAGTTTATTAGCAGGAAACGATACCAGCGCTTCTCACTTGGTGCGTTGGCATGTTGTAGGCGCTTTTTTTATCGCCGCGATGCTTCATGCCGCCATTGCGGGTTATTTTTTAATGCCGACAGAGCATAACAATATCGTACCCATGCAAGCTTCACCGCAGGTGTTTGAAGTCAATATTGTGGCAGCCCCCAAAGCGGAGCCATCGGCACTTCCTGTCGGACCTGCGCAACAAGAGTCAGCACCAGTAAAGCGGCAGGTAAGCAAGCCGACAACAACAATAGATAAACCCTTGGTAAAGCCATTACTCGAAAGCAAATCTGACTTTACCATTAGCGATAAACAACCTGAGCCAGCACCAAGTAAACCAGTAGAGAAATCTAATCAACAACAAGAGCAAGATCCACAACCGACTCCGCTGCCTGATAACACCAGCATAACAGGAGCCAGTGAACACTTGGTAGAGCAAAGTAGTGCTCCTTTGGCTATTCCAGTGAAAGAGTCAACAGTCGCATCTGGTCCGGTAAAAGGTGCTTTAAGTGAACAGCAAAGTACAGCTAAACAACTATGGCAAAGTGCTATTCAGATCCACCTAGAACGAAAAAAGCGCTATCCACGAATGGCAAAGTTAAGGCGCCAACAAGGTGTTCCTTGGGTGAGTTTTACCATGGACAGAGCAGGTAATATTTTAGATGTCACATTATTTAAAGCAAGCGGAATAGCTGCATTAGATAATGAGGTCATCGAATTAGTTAGACGTGCTGAGCCCTTGCCCGTCCCTCCAGAAGAAGTTACAGGGAACCCAATAAAAATGGCCGTGCCTGTGGCATTTTTTATTCATTAACAGCTACTTGCTGTGCTTATTACGAATTACTGAAATATAAAACTAAGGACATACAATGATTGCAGACCAACATGTTAACAATGAGATTAATACGCCTTCATTAACAACACTATTTAAACTCAATACCACGACTATTCACGATAACCTTGATAAAACGATTATGACTAAGCGACCGTTTGCAAGTTTAGACCGTTATGCTTTATTTTTAGAAGTTCAATATCGATTTCATTTGGCTATTGCCCCTCTTTATAGCGATACTAATTTAAGCCGCTTAGTGAGCGATCTGCCAACACGGCAGCGCCTAAGCCATCTTGAACAAGACTTACGCGATATTAACGTCGATCTGAGTGAAGTAACAACCAGCGTTAACTTAGTGCCGGTTGACTACCCAGCCTCACTGGGTTGGCTTTATGTATCAGAGGGGTCTAATTTAGGCGCTGAGTATTTATTAAAAGCAGCAAAACGTATTGGCTTATCAGAAGAATTTGGTGCCTCGCATTTAGCACCAGCAACAATTGGCCGCGGGCAATCATGGCAAGATTTTACAACGGCTTTAAATACGGTTGAATTAACTAAAGAACAACAGACACTCGCAATTAATGGCGCTCGCGATGCTTTTAGTTTGGTTCGTAGTGCTGTTGATTGTGTATTTGTTTAAGTAAAACGTGAGCTGCAAGTGCATTAAAATTAAGCGATAAAGTATGAAGCGTACAGGTAAGAAAAACTCGATGTTAGTTATTAGTAAATTTAAGCAAGTGACTTATTTATTAAGTGGCTTCGTGTTAACCGTAATGGGGATTGTCGGTGCTTTTTTGCCGATAATGCCAACAACAGTATTTCTTATTGGTGCTGTTTTTTGTTTTAGCCGTTCATCAAAGCGCTTTGAATCTTGGTTAATTAATCACCCTCGCTTTGGTAAAACACTAATCAATTGGCAAGCCCATGGCGCTATTTCTAAGTCGGCAAAAGTAATGGCCAGTTTAGGTATGGCTGTTGGGTATGGATTATTTTACCTAAGCGCGCAACCTTCTTTATTACTGGCAACTGTTGTCGCGCTTTTTATCGGTGGCAGCGCATATTACGTTTTATCTCGCCCCTTACCACCAAAAGACTGCTCGTGATGGTTGCCACTTAATTAGGCGCGAGATTGATAACCTCGTGCCTAAGTAAAAACAGAGGGAGTTAAGGTATCCAGTCAGCAGCTTGTTAGCTACAGCAAACAACTCATCTTTAAGCTGACCCTCAGGCAGTAGCGGTTTAAGTTACCCTGTCACCAGAATATTTACTCAACAATGACCGTATTCTTTACGAGCAAATTGTTTGAGTATCATGCTAAAACTCTGAGTTTTATCAAATATAGCTAGCTCAGGCTCAGTGGAAAAGTAAAAGTGACGGTAATACCTTGCTCTGGCTGACTATGTATTTTTACATCGCCCTGAAGGGCTTGGGTGGCAAGGTTATAAACAATCGCCATACCTAAACCGCTGCCGCCATTGCCACGAGTTGTGGTAAAAAAGGGTTCAAACACACTTTGTAATACGTCCTTGCTCATACCGTGGCCGTTATCGCTATAGCGTAATGTGTAAGTGTGTTGCTGGGTATCTAGGTGAACGGCTATATTGATATGATTATCTTCGCGATCTTTAAAGCCATGCACACAGCTGTTACTCACCAAGTTCATAATAATTTGGCTTAAAGCCCCCGACACTGTGATAAGCGTTAATGCTTTGTCGCACTCAATTGTGGTGGTTACTTTGTGGCTGCGGGTTAATGGGGTGAGACTATGTATTGTATTAGCTAAGTAGTCATTTAACTTCACGGTGCTAATATCAAGAGAAGATTGATCGACCGCTGTTTGTTTAAAATTACAGATCAATGCTGCGGCTCTATCAAGATTACTACTGGCAATGATTAAACACTCATTAATATGCGCGACAAATTTTTGCAAATTGCTTTTCGATAATGTGTTGTCATTTAGCTGTTGAGTTAGTTGTTTAAGATTATCTGTTGCCGAACTATTGGCGGTAACGGCATACCTATTGGCGTGTTTACTTCATGGGCAACACCTGCCACTAGGTTTCCTAATGCGGCCATTTTTTCCGCTTCAATTAGCTTTTCTTGGGTACCGGTTAACTCTTCCAATGTTTTTTGTAAGGTATTCGTTCGCTCAATCACCCGCTCTTCTAGGCGATGATTGGCAACTTCTAATTGTTGCTTAACTAAACGACTTTCTTGCGCCGACAATGCGCGGCCATAAAGATCAGCAAGTCCACTCAAAAAAGTGCATTCATCATCCTCCCATTGCCTAAAACTGCCAGTATGTTCACAACAAAAAATACCGATCATTTCTCCTTTGAATCGGATCGGTGCATCCAACATTGATTTTATTCCTAAAGGCGTTAAATAATGCTCTGAAAATTCAAAGGTAGCGGGATCAGTATGCGCATTATTAGCAATGATCACGCGCTGAGTATCTAACGCAGAAAAATAAGCCGGATAGTTCTCACGTGATAATATGAGGCTTTGGTTTACATTGTTGTTCGCGCGGTCAAACAGTAACTGACAATGACACTCGGTATTATCTTTATTAAATAACCAGATGCTAGCACGCGTATTATTTAAGCCATCAATAATGGCATTTACAATTAATTGTTCTGCAAGCTCTATATAGCCATCATCTAACGCTGATGAAGTAGACACTTTATAAAGTAATTGCACAAGCTGTTGCCGCATTGAATACACCTTCCCCAAACTATGGTCATCAATTTAGTTTAGTTGATGAAATTAAATCCTACCTCAACAATTATAATGCTTTAAATATTAAGACGTTGTTCAGATATGTTTGGTTATTATAAACACTCACTCCTGTTGATATCCCTGACGACTTTATGTTGTTTAAGCAGTTTTACCAGCTCTTCTTAGAGCTGGTTTTTTTTGCCTGTTTTTAATGGCTTCATTTTCTTCCATTACAGCAATGCAGCGATTACCAAGCACACAGCAGTAAAAACAACCTCGAAAGATCAACCCACCCTAGTTACTAATAGGTAGTCATGTTACAGTTTCAGTAATTTACTTAGCACTTTAATTTATCGACTAGGCAGTAGTATGCGTCATTATTTTGTATCAATTTTACTTCTTTTTGCCACTTTAGTGGCAGCTCAGGCACAGGCACAAGAGTCTCGCGCTGTACCCAACCTGCAACAGCAAAAACAGGCACTCAAAAAACTCCAAGAGCCGATGTACAGACCCTTGATGGAACGCTATATTCTTGATGAACTTAAAGCAGTACGCCAAGATCAGCAAAAACTACGTGAAGACGTTACCAAACAAGTCACTCATGCTCAGCTTGATACCGCTGATCGCGCACTGACTTACACCACAGATACAATTAATAATGTATTTTTTATCATCACTGCCACAGCCTCTATTTTGGTACTGGTTGGTTGGAACTCGTTACGTGATGTAAAAAACAAAGTAGAAGATATTGTAAATACCCGTGTCAGCGTGATCACCAATGAATACGAAGCACGGTTGAATACATTTGAAGAAAAGCTACGCGAGCGCTCTGAAGAAATTTTAAGTAACCAACAAAAAATATCTGTTACTAATGAAGTCCACTCTTTATGGATGCGCGCTAATTTAGAAAGCGATATAGCCAATAAGATCGAAATATTTGATGAGATTTTAAAACGTAAACCCGAAGATGTTGAAGCTATCGCTTATAAAGCCGATGCATTACTAGAGCTTAATGAAACAGCTCAGGCGATAGAGTTGTGTAACCAAGCCTTGGATATAGACAGTGACTACGGCTACGCTTATTGGCAACGTGCATGTGCCTATGCGTTGACGCATAAACACGCTGATGCGTTGGCCGATATTAAAATGTCGTTGGAGTATTCACCCAACTTACGTAATGAGCTATTGCATGAAAGTGCATTTGCCAGTTTGCACGACAATAGCAGCTTTAATGCGATTGTATCTGGCGACAATGATTAGCGTTCTAAGAAGCTTTCTATTGCTTGAGTGAGTAGTTCATCGAGTTGCTCCTCAAACTCATCTTTGTTGGTTTTAAAGTGCGCTAGATATGCCTGTGCATGCTGATCAGATAACAGCCGAGCATTAATACTGTATTCGCGCTCGGCTTTAGTTTTATCAAACCGCGGGGTAAAGTGGTACAAAGCAAAATAAGGGGCAACCAATTGCTGATTAGCATAATCGCAAAAGCGTTCTATTGTTTGCGCACCTGTTGGTCCTAAACAGCCAGGCTCTACACGATAAAGTAACTTAATTTTTTTATCATCACTAATGTCCATACTCGTCGCGGCCCCTTTATTTGCCTATATAATCTGCCTATTAATGCTCTATCTAAAAAAGAGCACTTTAGTTATTTTGCCGTTTTCAACTTGATAGCTAGAGATTAACTCCCCGCGCTTATCAACTACATTTGGATCTGTTGAACAGGTTTCTGACAGTTCATGATCGATAACGATATTACCGTGTACAATGCGTTTAATTGGGGATGATTTTATACACTTTAATTTTTTAAACATTATCCCGTAACGGGCAATCAGTTTTTCTTTGCCCTTAAAAAGTAACTCATTTGGAAAGGCATAAAACTCTACATTTTCATCATACATACTAATAAATGCGTCGATATTTCTGGCGTTGTACGCCTTAATTAATTGCTCGATAACGGCTAACGATTCGCGTGACTGTTTGGCTTTAACTTGTTGCTTGAGTGTTAGCGCTTCTTTAGCTTGGATCACCGCTTGCTCTGCTTGTGCGACTGCAAGCTGTTTTTCTTGTTGCGTTTTAGGAAGCTCAGCAGGTTTTGCCGCTTCGGTGCCAAGTACCTTACTGGTATCAACTTCAGGCTCGCTTGGTTTGCTGGTGTCTGTTTTAATTGGCTGTGTTGGTTCAACATTTACAGGTTCAGCTGATTGCTCATTTTGCGGGGTTAAAGTGATCACCGCAGGGCTATCTTGTAATTCAACCTCAGTTGATTTAGCTGAGGCTTTACTCTGCACTGACTTTTCTTCACCAGCGCTAGTGTCAGTCGTTTTTACTGCAGCAGGTAATTCAGCTGCTTTTGTTTCAGTTTTAGTCGGTGGTTCAACTACTTCAGCTGCAGTTGCTAATAATTGCCACGCAAGTAACAAACTTACTAAAAAAAATAACGGTTTCATACTGTTCCTGAGTAATTTAAGAAACTCTAAAATAACAAAATTTACCGGATCGCGATAGCTTTTTACCAATACTGCTCAACGGTGATTTGCCCAGGCTCCCGACGACGATTGCGAGTGTAGCCTTGTGCGGTTAATAATGCGCTGGTGTCTTTAACCATTTGCGGATTACCGCAGATCATAAATTGACTATTTTGCGGGCTAACTACACTGTCACAATGCTTAAATAGAGTGCCATCGGCGATTCGATCAGTAATGCGCCCATCTAAGCCGACAATTGCCTGCTCGCGACTCACTACGGGCAGATAACTCAATTGCGGATACTGCTGCTGCAACTGCGCGATTTTTGCTTGATAACTTAAATCTGTATTCAAGCGCACACCATGCACTAAGGTAATATGCTTAAACTGCTGCCACACATCAGGCTGCTCTAAAATGGATAAAAACGGCCCAATTGCGGTGCCGGTACTAAGCATAAACAACTGTTCACTAGCGGGAATTTCATCAATAGTAAAAAATCCACTGGCGCGGCTTTCAATCATCACTGTATCGCCAGGTTTAAGCTTGGCTAATTGTTGTGATAATAAGCCATCGACTACATTAATTAGGTAAAACTCTAAATCGGGAGAGCTTGGTGCATTTACGTAAGAATACGCTCGTGCAATACGTTTTTCATCCATCATCATAGAAAGCTTAGTAAACTGCCCTGCTTTAAACGGCTCCACATCGGCATTCACAATTAAACTAAATAACGTATCAGTCCACCAAACAATATCTTTAACACTCGCCTCAACCCAATTAGACACAATTAACACTCCTTAATTATTGCTTTGTATAACAGTGGCAAGAGTGCACAGCATTGTCAATGTTTGCGAGTTTGCATTCACTTATAAGGAGTGCGAGTTTGCGAGTTTGCGAGTTTGCCCCCTGTGTCAGGATAGTTGTCGCCTCTAACTTTTAATAGAGGCAGATAAAAATGAGACGTCGATTTACACAAGAATTTAAAGTTCAAGCGGTTGAAAAAGCATTATCTCAATGTGATGATGT
>NZ_JACJDM010000053.1:0-33845 GCF_014163545.1 Pseudoalteromonas sp. SR45-6 | reverse complement strand
GCTTTCAGCTTTCAGCTTTCAGCTATATCATTTATTGCGGTTTTCTTTACTAAATGCGCGGATCTTACGTTTTTGCGAAAGAGTCACTTTATTAGTACGTCCTGCAAATGGGTTGTCACCTTCTCTAAACTCGATTTTGATAGGCGTGCCCATAATTTTTAATGCTTTACGATAGTAATTCATTAAGTAGCGTTTATAGCTATCTGGTAAATCATGTACTTGGTTACCGTGAATTACGATACGTGGTGGGTTATAACCACCCGCGTGCGCGTATTTAAGCTTAACGCGGCGACCACGAACCAGTGGCGGCTGGTGATCAGCTTGTGCCATGTCCATGATGCGGCGCAGCATAGCAGTACTAATACGCTTAGTTGCTGATTCATAAGCTTCGTCAATTGACTCAAACAAATGACCAACACCTGTACCATGTAAAGCTGAGATAAAGTGTAAGCGTGCAAAGTCAATAAAGCCTAAGCGACGGTCAAGCTCCGATTTAATACGATCTTTCACGTAATCATCAAGGCCATCCCATTTATTCACGGCAATAACCAGTGAGCGGCCAGAGTTTAAGGCAAAACCAAGTAAGCTTAAATCTTGATCCGAAATGCCAGCACGGGCATCTACAACCAATAGCACCACGTTACAATCTTCGATTGCTTGGAGGGTTTTGATCACTGAGAACTTCTCAACCACATCGCTGACTTTTTTGCGTTTACGTACACCAGCGGTGTCGATCAACACGTATTCTTTTTCGTTACGAGTCATTGGAATATAAATAGAATCGCGGGTTGTGCCCGGCATATCATAAACAATAACGCGTTCTTCACCTAATATACGGTTAGTCAGTGTTGACTTACCTACGTTAGGACGACCGATAATAGCAAGTTTTACTGGCTTATCTGCAAATGCTTCATGCGCTGTAGAATCTTCATCATCTTCAGAATATAAATCGATTAACTCGTCGTCATCGCCTTTACCATCATCATTTTGCGCACTCAGCTCTGCAAGCAAAGGCTGTAAGGTGTGTTCAAGTAACAAGGTAATACCACGGCCATGAGCGGCTGCAATATGGTGTACTTCGCCCAGCGACAATTGGTAGAACTCAGCACAGTTTGAGTCAGCATCAATACCATCAGTTTTATTGGCAACAACAAAGCTTTTCTTTTCTTGTTTACGTAAATGGTTGGCAATAGCTTGATCAGCTACTGTCATACCTACACGTGCATCAACTAAGAATAATACGATGTCGGCTTCTTCAATCGCCAGTAGCGATTGATCAGCCATTTCGATTTCGATGCCTTCTTCAGAGCCATCAATACCGCCCGTGTCTACCACGATAAATTCATAGCCATCGTAATTAGCTTGGCCATATTTTCGATCTCGCGTTAAGCCTGGAAAATCGGCAACGAGTGCATCACGCGTACGTGTTAAACGGTTAAATAATGTGGATTTGCCCACATTGGGTCGCCCAACTAGAGCGATCACGGGAAGCATAAACTACCTCTTAAAAAAACAACAAAAGGCTTCGCATAGCGAAGCCTTAAAAAAATAAATTAACTATTAATAACTTATAGTTATTTAGCAAATTAGTCCGGTATTTTTACCGCACTAACTTCACCATCTCGGGTGTATAAAATCAGTTTGTCGTCAGCAACAATTGGCTCAATAAAAAAGCCTGAACTGTCGAAGTCTTCACGCGATACAAGCTCGCCTGATTCTTTATTTAGCCAATGTAGATTACCTTCTTGGTCACCTATGGCTAAGTAATTTCCTGCTACCGCAGGCCCTGTTAAGTACCAACCACGAAGGGCTGGCTGACTCCAGCGTTCAATGCCAGAGGTTTTATCTAATCCATAAACAACACCATTACTATCTACTACGTAAATAGTTTGGGTATCCATGGCAATTTCACGGTAACTGCTGTATTCGCGTTTCCAGACAACATTACCAGAGCGAATATCTACAGCTGCTAAGTTACCATTATAAGCAATAGCATACGCATAAGGACCACTGATCAGAGGTTGTGTATCAACATCGACTAAACGTTCGAATTCTGATGCGCCTTTTGCTGTAGCAATTTCAGCACTCCACGCAGAGTAACCACTGTCAGAGATAAGTACGCTTAACTTGCCTGTTTCAAGGCCAACTAATACACCGCCGTTAGCAACGGTCGGAGAGCTTTGCCCACGTAGTGTTAATGCGGGGACTTCTTGCTCATGGCTCCAACGCTCTTCACCGGTATCTGGGTGAAGGGCTAATAATTTACCTGAGCCTAGGTTAACATATATAAGGCCATCACCGGCAGCTGGTTTTGCTAACACTTCACCGGGTACTTTTTTGCGCCAAACAACATCACCCGTTTCACGGTCAAGGGCAACTAAATAACCATGCTCGGAACCGATAAAAATTTTACCATAAGCTTGTAAAATACCACCGGATAATTTTGCACTAATGTCGCTTTGCCATGGCCAAAAGGTCAAATTTTCGCGAACATCAGTCTCCCAAAGAGTATTACCGTTTTCAAGCGATAGCGCTTCGACTTTACCAGCACGGTTAGCTACAAAAACACGGTCTTTATATACCGCCGGTGTTAGCCGAGAAAAGTAATGTTCAACACCGTCACCAATGCTTTCTTGCCAAATTACTTTGGTTTCAAACTGATTAACGATTTCAGGCAACACCAGTTCGTCTTCGTCATCGCTTGATGAACAACCGACTAAGGTTGCCATGCATAGCGCTATGGTTGCCGCTGTTAATTTTTTCATGGTAACCCCTTACGCCGTTGGGCTAGTTACTGCTAAGTCATCAAGTTTGATTTGCAATAATGGGTTATTCTCCAGACCGCCCGCATCAGCAGCAGTCTGATAAGCACTGCGAGCTTGATTTGCATCGCCTTGAGCTGTGTATATATCACCTTTAAGCTCAGCGACTGTTGCAGTGAATGAATCTGCAAGTTTAGCGTTAAGCGTTGTTAAAGCTTGGTCGTATTGCTGCTGTGCTATTTGCACGCGAGCTAAACGGGTGGTCGCCGTTGCTTTTAAATCTGCATTGGTAACATTAGTCATTATCCAGCTGAGTTTTTCACTGGCTACATCAAGTTGACCTTTTTCTACGGCTTCTTTAGCAGCAACAAAGGCTGCAAGTGCGCTGTAGTTAGTATCTTTGTGCTCTGCGATAAATGTATCTGCCGAACCTAATACTTCACCACCTTCAACCAGCTGAGTATATGCATCAGAGGCACTTTCAGCAGTTGTAATTTGATTTTGGTTATATGCTTTCCAGCCATACAGGCCACCTAAACCAAGCACTACACCTAGCGCCAGTGATACACCATTTTCACGAAAAAAACGTTTGATCGCTTCAGCTTGTTGTTCTTCTGTTGAATAAATATCCATTACTACCTCGTCTTTTTTAGCTGTTTATTAGCTCAGCTAAAAGCGTTTTAATTTGTTCTAATTCTAAGGTGACCTGTTCTTTACGCTCACGTAAATACTTAACTGTCACTACGCCTTGTTCTAATTCATCTTCGCCGATAATCAGTGCAACGAGTGCATCGCTTTTATCTGCGCGTTTAAGTTGTTTCTTAAAGTTACCACCACCGGCATGGACCATGATACGTAAGCCAGGTACTTCAGCACGTAATTTAGCTGCGATAATAGGGGCTTGAATGCTGGCTTTGTCACCCATCGCTGCCAAATATACATCAGCGTTGCGACGAATGTCACCAACACATTCCAATGCTTGTAACATTAACACTAAACGTTCCAGACCCATAGCAAAGCCCACAGCTGGCGTTGCTTTGCCACCTAATTGCTCAACTAAGCCATCATAGCGGCCACCTGCACATACAGTACCTTGTGAGCCGAGGCTATCTGTAACCCACTCAAAAACAGTACGGTTATAGTAATCAAGGCCACGGACTAACTTTTCATTAACCGTGTATATGACGCCTGCGGCGTCTAAACGTTCACATAAATTTTCAAAATGTTCTTTTGATTCAGCATCTAAGTGTTCAGACAGTTTTGGTGCATCAACTAAAACCGCTTGTACATCAGGGTTTTTGCTATCTAGCACGCGCAGTGGGTTGCTGTACATACGACGTTTTGAGTCTTCGTCTAGTGCATCAATATGTTGCTCAAGATAAGCCACAAGTGCATCACGGTATTGCGCGCGAGCTTCGTTTGAACCTAGAGAATTAAGCTCTAAACGAACATGTTCGCTGATGCCAAATTGTTGCCACAATTGCGCCGTCAGTAAAATTACTTCAGCGTCAATATCAGCGCTGGCAATACCGAAGGTTTCTAAACCAAATTGGTGAAACTGACGATAGCGACCTTTTTGCGGACGTTCATGACGAAACATTGGGCCCATATACCAAAGGCGTTGCTCTTGGTTATACAGTAAGCCGTTTTGATTACCAGCACGTACACATACAGCGGTACCTTCAGGACGAAGTGTTAAGCTGTCGCCATTATTGTCGGCAAAGGTGTACATTTCTTTTTCAACGATATCGGTGACTTCACCAATTGAGCGTTTAAAAAGATCGGTTGATTCTACAATTGGAAAACGAATTTCTTGATAACCGAACGATGCTACTGTCTCGCGTAAGATGTTTTCTACTTTCTGCCAAACTTGGGTATCGCCCGGCAGACAATCGTTCATTCCACGTATTGCCTGAATTTGTTTTGCCACTGCTAAATCCTAAAAACTGTTTTTTGCGTAATAAAAGATGACTACACAACAAGAATGCTAAAAATTGACCCGTCATTATAGCGTTCTAGCTATAAAGGTAAACGGCAAACGGCTTTGTTTGCCGACTATATTGTATTTATTCGACGATTTTGATGTCGATAGGGGTCTGTTTTTCTTTTTGTGCGATAAAGTCGCGTACATAGCCTTCGAGTTGATCAACAATATTGTTGTTATCAATTCGGGCTTTTTGACGTTCGCCATTAATATAAAGGCCCGAGCGACGGTTTGCACCAGCTAAGCCAATATCACTCACTAACGCTTCGCCAGGGCCATTGACCACACAACCAATAACCGATACTGATACCGGTTCGATGATATCTTCCAAACGCTCTTCAAGTTGGTTCATGGTACTAACCACATCAAACTCTTGACGTGAACAGCTCGGACAGGCAATAAAGTTAATCCCGCGAGAGCGAATGCGCAGTGATTTTAAAATATCAAAACCGACTTTGATCTCTTGTACTGGATCAGCCGCCAACGATACTCGCAGCGTATCGCCGATACCTTCGGCAAGTAACATACCTAAGCCTACAGCTGATTTCACTGAGCCTGAACGCATACCGCCTGCTTCTGTGATCCCTAAGTGCAGAGGTTGGTCAATTTCTTTAGCAAGTAAGCGATATGCTCCCACAGCTAAAAACACATCAGAAGCTTTTACTGATATTTTAAATTGATCAAAATCTAAACGGCGCAAAATATTTACATGGCGCATGGCTGATTCAAGTAACGCTTCAGGCGTTGGTTCGCCGTACTTTTCTTGTAAATCACGCTCTAATGAGCCGCCATTAACACCAATACGAATTGGAATGTTGTGCTCACGGGCAGCATCGACTACCGCGCGAATACGTTCTTCACTGCCAATGTTGCCAGGATTAATACGTAAACAATCAACACCATACTTTGCGACTTGCAAAGCAATACGATAATCAAAGTGAATATCTGCAACCAGTGGAATGGTGACTTGTTCTTTTATGCTTCTAAATGCTTCGGCGGCGTCCATAGTCGGCACGGAAACACGCACTATATCGGCGCCGGCATCTTGAATAGCTTGAATTTGTGCAACAGTTGCATCAACATCCATGGTATCGGTGTTGGTCATTGATTGCACGGCAATAGGGGCGCCATCACCGATCGGTACGTTACCCACGTTGATGCGGGTAGATTTTCTGCGTTTAATGGGAGATTCTGAAAACATAGTGACTACTCTGTTAACGGTAAATTAAATTTGGCTAAACGATTTTTTGGGAAACTGGAAATATCAATCTTTTCACCGTCAAGAGTGATATCAACAGCTTGATGCTTACCAAGCACGATAGAAAAAGGCAGATGACCTGATAAAGTCATATCATAACCCGCTTTTTTAACACCAAACGCCACTTTATCACCTTTGCCGTCATGAACTTCAACCCAACTTTCTTCATTGAAATGCATAACTATGGTGCCTAGGCCATCATTTTGTGGCTCGCTTGACGTTTCGCTCGGGGCAACGTCTAGTTCGGTATCGGCTTGTTGCTCCATAATTTGCGCCGCAGTGGGGTCATCAATCGATTCATCAGGGCCAGCTTGTTCTAGCTGGCTGATTGACGCCACATCAGGCTCTGTTTGCGCGACTGCAACTGTCTCTTTGGCAAAGCTATTTAAAGATTGCGTTACAACTTGTTCGTCAAGAGGGGTTGAATTTTGCCACCACCATAATGCGGATGAACCAATAACAATTGCCAGAATAACGTAACTGACCAGCATCAAGCGACTATCATGAGCTTCTTTTTCTGTTCGTCTAGAAAAGCTTTGCATGTTGGTTTTTTTAACGGTTTCCTGTGGTTCAGGGAACAGTGCTAAAACGGCCGCAGTATCTAAATTAAAGGCGCGACAATAACTTTTTGCATAACCTTTAACAAAGGTAGCAGGGCCGATTAATTGGTGTTCGTCATTCTCAAGACGTTGTAATTGCAACACCGATAATTTTAAATTTTTTGCCAACTCTTCTAAGCTGACATTCGCTTGCTCGCGGCTACTTTTTAAAGTTTGGCCAAGAGTGAGCGTTGTTGATTCTGTATTTTCATCATTCATAATGAGTATGATTCAGGGTCCACTAGTAACAGTCTATGCCCAGGTTTAAGTGCAACATCCGGGCTTAATTTATTCCATCGCATTAACTGATCAATTAACAAGCGACGCTTGGTGGCAATACTATACAAAGTATCACCGACGTTAATTTCGTAATAAATGTTGGGATCGTTAAGATAAATTTTCGTCCCATTGACCACCCGATCAGATTCTTTCAGACCATTCCATTGGAGTAATTTCTGTAGTTTAACATTGTATCGTACTGAAATGCTAAATAGGTTTTCACCATCTTGCAAAACATGGTAAGGCGTCGTTAATTGTGGGATCCGCGAATTTAGCAACGGTGCGTGAGTATTTTGTTGCGGATCTTGAAAACGGATCTCAGGTGTAGAGCTATAACTTGACTCTGCGAAGACGGCAGCGTTGCGTTTTGGCTGGTAAAAAACCACCTTTTCTTCATCCGTTAATTCATCACTAAATTGTGCTTGGCTTGAAGCCTGGCTGTTATTTGCAACGGCTTGGCTATCAGTGGGCGCACCAAAAGAAACAATTGTTACACCATCTTGTGCTTTGCTACTACGAGCAAGCGTTTGGGGAGGCGTTGCGGCAGTCGCTGTGGGCGCTGTTGCTAAATGCACAGTTGGTATTGCTAATGCTTTAGCAACTGCCTCCTCAGAGGCTAGTGATGCAATGTCCGTCGCTTGAGTTGAAGTTACAGCTGGATTGTTTGGTGTTTGTGCGACCACCAGAGCAGACATTACTGCCACAGGATCATTATTGTTTGCTGGAGCACTGATCTGTACAGCGGTAGTATCAACGTTTGTTTGCACTGGCGTTGTTATTGCTGTGGTACTTAAAGCCGCCAAAATACCACTCGTATCGACAGGTGTTGATACTGTTGCTTGGCTTTGCTGGCTACTTTGTGATGCGGTGCTTTGCGTTGGCGCAACCGGTGAGGTTAGCAACGCGGCAGTTAATTCATTGCTGCTTGCATTGTTATTTTTAACGGCCATTGTTGGCGTTGTGATACTTTGCGCCGACGTACTAGTTGCTGGCGCTTTTTTCTTTTTTACAATGCGTATTTTGGGTGCCGAGATCACCTCTCCCGCAGGGCTATTTGCTTGTAGCTCATCTAATTTTGCTTGGCGGTATTGCGAGCGTAGTATTTCAAACTCACTACGTTTGATTTTTTGTTCGCGAATGATCCCCGCTTCACTTGAGGTTGGGTAGGTTTGCAATATCATTGCCGCAGTGGTTTCGGCTTTTTCAATGTGGCCCATACGCTGCTCAACTAAATAGCTTAATAGCAATGAGCGAGACGATACTTGACCACTATTCTCATAACGCTCGAGTATTTCTTTTGCTCTATGTAAATCACTTTTAGCGTAATACAAAGCGGCTAAACTGATCAGTGATGAGGCACGCATTGAACTGTGATTAATGGCCGATTTGAAATATTTTTCAGCGTTATCAAAATCATCAAACTCAATGGCGCACAGAGCTAAATTTTCATAACTTTCTGCTACTCGTATATAACTTGGGATGGCAATGGCTTTGAGTAGTTGTTCTGTGGCGCGGTCGTACTCGTCAATACCGCATAAAAATACCCCGTAGTTATTTCGGGTATTAGGATCATTGGGATCAATTTTTATTGCTTTTTGATAGGCTTTATCGGCTTGTACGTTTTCGCCGACTTGTTGGTAATAATAAGCAAATGAATAATGGACTTCAGGAAGATCAGGAGAGAAAGACGCGGCGCGTTCGAGGTTATACTTTGCTTGCGAGCTATTACCAGTGCTTAAATATTCTAATGCTAAGGCTATTCGGGTACGTGCTGCGCCGGTATTATTGATTTTATTTTCAACGACTGGTTTGTCATTGCCATCATAACTATTTTCAGTTACACACCCTGTTAAAGCGAGTGCACTGATAGTTAAAGCAAGTAAAGATCGCATTACTTCATCTCTTTATTATTGTCCATGCACCTATATTACCGAAAAGCCCTTATCTTGCATCATTTATTTAAAAATAAAGCAGCGCTAAGGGCTTTTGATTCACGACAACAGATTATGCTTGGTGGATATTAACCGCAATCGCATTATCGTCGCGCATTTTCTTTTTCGCTAAACGTTTTGTACGGTCAACTACATCACCAACTAACTGGCCGCAGGCTGCATCAATATCATCACCGCGAGTACGACGCACAATACAGGTAATACCTGCTGCTTGTAGCACTTTTGAAAAGCGGTCAATACGGCTGTTACTAGAGCGTGTATATTCGTTACCCGGGAATGGGTTAAACGGGATAAGGTTCACTTTAGATGGTGTGCCTTTGAGTGTTTTAACTAATTCATGGGCTTGATCTGTGCTGTCGTTAATACCATTTAGCATCACATACTCAATGGTCACATCTTTATTGGCTTTAGAGCCATCAATGTAACGACGACACGCCGCTAAAAACTCTTCAATTGGGTATTTTTTATTGATTGGCACTAAAATATCACGTAATGCGTTATCAGGTGCGTGTAGAGAAATAGCCAATGCAACGTCGATTTTTTCTTTCAATAAATCAAGTGCAGGCACCACACCAGAGGTACTTAAAGTAACGCGGCGTTTAGATAAACCAAAACCCCAATCGTCCATCATTAATTCCATTGCCGGAACTACGTTTTTAAGATTAAGCAATGGCTCGCCCATGCCCATCATAACGACGTTGGTGACCGGACGCTTTTCACTGTTGCCATCAAGACCTATGTCTTTGGCCACACGCCAAACTTGGCCGATAATTTCAGATACTTTTAAGTTACGGTTAAACCCTTGCTGCGCTGTTGAGCAAAATGTACATTCAAGCGCACAACCAACTTGCGATGATACACACAAGGTGGCACGTTCTTTTTCTGGGATCCACACCGCTTCAACTTCTTGGCCGCCTTCAAGTATCAGCGCGTACTTGATTGTACCATCACTGGCTTGTTGGCGTACGGTGATTTCAGGCGCGACAATTTCACATTCCGCTTTAAGTTTTTCTTTCAGCTTTTTGTTAACGTTGCTCATTTCGTCAAAGTTATCAACGCCAAAATGATAAATCCATTTCATCACCTGATCGCCACGGAATGGCTTTTCACCGAACGATACAAATAACTCGCGCATTGCATCTCGGTTTAAATCTAATAAGTTAATCTTTTTTTGCTCAGTGGTCATGAAACAACCTTAATCAGTGACGGTGGTGATAAAAATTTACAAAGGCGAATTGTACACAATTCACTCACTTTAATCATTAAGTAAAACATCATAAATTAGATAATTAATACTTTAACTAATGACTAAAAAAGGGCTCGAAAGCCCTTTTTACTTTTGCTTAGCGCATTCGAATTAACGAGTACGTGGGCAAAGCTCTTCGTCTGCGAAGAAGTACGCGATTTCGCGAGCAGCAGATTCAACAGCGTCTGAACCGTGAACAGCATTTTCGTCGATGCTATCAGCGTAGTCAGCACGTAAAGTACCAGCTAGTGCTTCAGCAGGGTTAGTAGCACCCATGATTTCGCGGTTTTTAAGAACAGCGTTTTCGCCTTCAAGAACTGTAACCATTACTGGACCAGATGTCATGAAAGATACTAAAGCACCAAAGAAAGGACGCTCGCTGTGTTCTGCGTAGAAACCTTCCGCTTTCTCTTGTGAAAGGTGAACCATTTTAGCTGCAACGATTTTAAGGCCAGCAGTTTCGAAACGGTTGTAGATAGCGCCGATGTGGTTTTTAGCAACTGCATCAGGTTTTACGATTGAGAAAGTACGCTCTAAAGCCATCTTTATGCTCCAATAATTTTTAAGTAAAAGTGTGAATATTAACGGGCGCGAATTATACGCGTTTTAGTAGGCAATGCCTAGTTTTATTAAAAACTAGCTTGATGACAATTGTGCGATTTTTAAATGTTAGGCAATCACCACGCATAGAAAAGCATGATGCTGTGAATTAATTAATGATCTAACATTGCATGGGACTACGTATTAATTAATTTAGCCAATAATAAGCTGAAATATTTTTCGAAGGTTATTTTTAGTACAAAATGGTGCTCAGTGACTATAACGTTTAGGCCCTTATCTGTAACTGCACTATTAAAAATTACCTTAAATTTTATTAACCTTATGTTTTAATTATTTATTTTAAAATTATTGATAGGCGCTTTTGTATCATTCGAGCTTTTGCCATTTAAACTGCTATAAGATGCACAATAGAAAATCCACTTTTAGCTTAAAATGATTATTTTAGTTAAATTCTACTAAATTTGGGGACTTGGTTTACACTCAAGTTATAACCATGAAATAAATTAAAGGTTTTAATATCTTCGTGCTTCATTTCATCCATTTCATTGATAGTAGGTTGCTATGTTTTTTAATAACACTATAAAAAGTGAGAATGCTAAATTAAAAAGTCAGCTTTTTGTGCAGAATCAAGTAAGAAAAAGCTTAGACGAAGAAATGCTAGTTTTAATCATTGATAAGACTGGGCTTATTTCATCGCAAAATAAAAACTTTGCAAACGAGCTTGGTTACCCTGATCAGCAACTGATTGGAAAAAAGTTACTAGATTTTGTGCCAAGTAACGCCAGACAGACAGGGCATTTTAAAAGCTTAAAAAAAGCATTAGAGAAGCATGAACACTGGGCTGGTGCATTGCAGTTTGTTCATGTTAATGGTGAACAAGACTGGCTAAGAAGTATTTTACAGCCGATCATTGATGAGCAAGGTAAGCTAGTTGAGTTTACTCTGCATTCTAATGTGTTAACGCGTACGATTGAAACCTCCCGTGAGCATCAAGATTTAATTAAAGCATTACATCGTGCCATGGCCGTTATTGAATTTGATACTAATGGCATTGTATTGACAGCAAACGAAAACTTTTTGGCGGGAATGGGATATTCACTTAAAGAGATTGTTGGCCAACATCATCGTATTTTTTGTGAACCAGAAGAGGCTAATTCACCAGAATATGAAGCCTTTTGGAAACAGCTCAAAAGAGGCGAATACGTTTCAAGCCGTTTTAAACGCATAGACAGTTATGGGCGAGTGGTTTGGCTTGAAGCTTCTTATAACCCAATTTTCAATGAGCAAAACGAACTGTATAAAGTGGTTAAATTCGCTACTGTTATTACTGAGCAAGTTGAGCGGGAGCTCGCAATCGCAGAGGCGGCAGATATTGCCTATAGCACTTCAACTGAAACTGACCACCTTGCAGATCAAGGTGCTGCTGTCATTGAGCAAGCGGTTAAAGTAATGAATGAGCTGGCGGTGCAAATGTCGCAAGCAGGGGATGAAATATCAGCATTGGATAAACAATCACAGTTAATTGCCAGCATAGTGCAAAGTATTAGCAGCATTGCTGATCAAACTAATTTGCTAGCCTTAAATGCGGCGATTGAAGCAGCAAGAGCTGGTGAGCAAGGGCGAGGTTTTGCGGTAGTCGCCGATGAAGTGCGTCAATTAGCATCTCGAACCAGTAAAGCCACAGAAGAAATTGTTGAAGTGGTACAAAAAAATCAAAGCTTAACGCAGTCAAGCGTAAAAGCCATTAAGCAAGGTGAAGATAAAGCACAAGAAGGGTTAGAGCTGTCAAACGAGTCTGGCATTGTGATGAGCAATATTAAAAAAGGTGCCCAGCAAGTCGTTGATGCAGTGAGCCAGTTTGCCAATCAATTAAAGTGAGTTTTATGATTTCGATCAAAACATCTTAATTTAACGTACCATATACTGCCGCGCTTTATTACTTGATCTGATTTTCAGGTTATTTTCATGCCACTGGCTTGATCCCAGTTTTATGTATGGAGCGCGCATGTCGTCAATTATTACCTCGTTTACCCCAGAGTTACTTTCACCCGCTGGCAGTTTAAAGAACATGCGTTATGCCTTTGCTTATGGGGCTGATGCGGTGTATGCCGGACAACCTCGTTATAGCTTGCGAGTACGTAATAATGAATTTGATCTGGAAACGTTAAAAATAGGCATTGATGAAGCGCATGCGCTGAATAAAAAGTTTTATGTGGTATCAAACATTGCCCCGCACAATGCCAAAGTGAAATCGTATTTACGCGACATTGAACCAGTAATTGCGATGGGGCCAGATGCGCTGATCATGTCAGATCCGGGTTTAATCATGTTAGTGCGTGAAAAATGGCCTGATATGGCTATTCATTTATCAGTACAAGCAAACGCTGTAAATTATGCCAGTGTACAGTTTTGGGCTAAACAAGGCATAGAGCGGGTGATTTTATCCCGCGAGCTATCACTTGAAGAAATAAGTGAAATTCGCACGCTTTGCCCAGCAACCGAGCTAGAGGTATTTGTACATGGCGCATTATGTATGGCGTATTCTGGCCGTTGTTTGTTATCAGGCTATATAAACAAACGCGATCCAAACCAAGGCACCTGTACCAATGCATGTCGCTGGGAATACGATGTAAAACCGGGCGTTGAAAACGAAACCGGTGAAATGGTGCATAAATTTGATCCTCAGCAGGTTATTCCTACTCTTGGCGACGGCGCATCAAGTAATGATATTGTTATGCTTGAAGAGCAAGGCCGCCCGGGTGAATACATGCCAGCGTTTGAAGACGAACACGGCACTTATATCATGAACTCAAAAGATTTACGCGCCGTGCAATACGTAGAGCAGCTTACAAAAATGGGCGTGCATAGCTTAAAAATAGAAGGCCGCACTAAATCGTTTTATTATGTTGCGCGTACAGCACAGGTTTATCGTAAAGCAATCGACGATGCCGCAGCAGGAAAACCATTCGACGCTGATTTATTTAAAACATTAGAAAACCTAGCCCATCGCGGTTACACCGAAGGCTTTTTAAAGCGCCACGCCCATCAAGATTATCAAAACTACGAATACGGCCATTCAGTTTCTACCAAGCAGCAATTTGTCGGCGAAGTATTAGGGCGAAATAGCAATGGCTTGGTAGAGATTGATGTTAAAAACAAATTCTGTGTGGGTCATTCGTTAGAGCTGATGACTCCTAAAGGTAATATTAGTTTTGTGCTTGAATGTATGGAAAACAAAAAAGGCGAGGCAATTACCGATGCCAAAGGCTCAGGGCATATAGTAAAAATTCCACTGCCCGACAATATCGATTTAGAACACGCCATACTTATGCGCAACCTAGATGAAAACCAAGACACCCGCAATCCTTTCAAACAAGCTGTTTAACGGGTAAATCATGGCATTACTAATAAACAGCAAATGCATTAACTGCGACATGTGCGATCCAGAGTGCCCTAACGAAGCCATTTATATGGGCGCTAAAATCTACCAAATCGACCCTGCAAAGTGCACCGAATGCGTAGGCCATTACGACAAACCCACCTGCGTGAGTGTATGCCCCATTGATTGTATAAAGCCCGATCCGAATCATAGTGAAAGTATAGATGAACTGGCGGAGAAGTATGTGAGGTTGATGGGTTAGTTTAGTATTTTTTTGTTATTCAACGAGCGTGATTTTAAAACGAGAGGCAATGTCTCTCGTTTTTAGTTTTTATGAAATGTGGTTATTTCAAGCTTCAAAATAACTCTCTTATGTTTATCAGTATTGCCAATCCTCGTAAGCTAAAGGCAAGCTGTTTAGTAAGTCTCGGCGCTCGCGCCAGTTATGCATATGCTTATCCATCAATGCTTTAAAACGTTCATTGTGGTGTCGTTCAAGTAAGTGGATTAGCTCATGTACTAAAATATACTCTAAACATTCAGCTGGCTTTTTAGCAAGTTCAAGGTTGAGCCAAACCCGCTTTGCTTGAATATTACAGCTGCCCCATTTGGTTTTCATTTTTTTGATATTAAGTGAATCCGCTTTTACGCCAAGCTTTTTTTGCCATGAAGGCAGTAACTTTTCAATTGATCGTTGCATTTCATCACGATAAAAACGGTTTAATAACTTGAGGCAATTATCGGGTGATGTATTCTCATTCACTTTTAGCTCTAACTGACCGCTACCTTTCGCGGTAACGGTAAATTTACCCTCAGGCTTTTTTATTGCTAGTCGGTATTTTTTTCCCCAAAGATAATGACACTCACCATTGACCATTTCACGGATTGACTGTCGTTCTTGCTTTGCAAAGTCAACTTGTTGTTTTTTTAACCAAGCAAGTTTGTTAACAATAGCAAGCCGAATGGATTGCTCACTTGTTTTATTAGGTACCGATAATCTAACTTTGCCATTGGGCGGTAAAACGCTTAAATGGATGTTCTTAATGTCTCGTCGGTTAATTTCAATATCAATACCGCCAACTTGTATTACCTCAGTATTAGCCTTATTCACTAATGATATTCCTTTTGGGCTTTTACAAGCTCCATAACTTCATTGATATCGACTTCATAACTTGCTGTCTCTTGCCTAATTGCATTAACAATCTCACGCTCTTTAAACCTATCGCCAAGCCACTCAGCTTTTTTTGTGTAGCGCACTGCGGTATCAATTTTACTTGTAAGTACTTCATCATTGCCAAAATTATCGTAAATAGCCTGTTTGGCAGGGCTATCTACTGAAGCAGGGTAGTTATGGGCATTATTGCCTGTAGGGTTCACAACTTTTTTAGCTAAAGCTTTAATTTGTTCTAGGTAGTCTTGGTAGCTTATAGCTTGCTCTCTGCGCTGCGCAATAATAGCGTCAAGTAATGTAGCCATGCTTTCAAAGTACTTAGGGTTTACAGGATTTTCATCAACAATGGTTTTTCTAACGTTATTTTCAATCGCTTCCGCCATCGATTCTTCATTATTTCTAATGCCTTCAGGTAATGAATCAAGTCCTGCGCCGTTATTATTTACCACTAAACCTATTAAGCCAAGTTCCTCAAAATCCATGAGTATTTCGCTGTCATCAGCACGAATATACATATCAAGCGAATCAAATTTTGCCTGGTTTATCGCTCTGAGTTTGTTTTGCACTAAAATGATTGTCGGCATTATTAATTATGAAAAATATTGCCAAAGTAATAAACGTGCCATGAAAATTATGCTCAAATATCTGTTATTTAAATTTGTATAACCCCTTGTTTATTTGTTCTAAACGCAAAGTGTTCCGAGTTAATCTGTGCGCTTTTTTAGTGTAGTTATTTTTCATAATGGCAAAACTCATATTATGATATCTTAAAGTCTGTTGCAGTAAACGTAGTCTTAAATTAGGCTCTTACTATGAACCCTTATGATGATATTTTTGAAACTGTATTAGCTTTAAATGAGCCTATTAGCAGCACAGTTAATAGTGGCTATAACCTTAACTTAAAATAGGTTAATTCGGCTCACTACTTCAGTATTTCAAATAATGAAAAGCTAATTCTATTAGAAAAGCTTGGCATTTTTGATTTAGTAAAATCGGGCAATAAAATCGCACTTTTAAAACATGATACTCAAAATGTTCACTTAATTGCTGTAACAAACACCAAAATAACTAAAAATTCAGGCTTAAGAGTTACAAAGTGTATTATGACGCGCTTTGATTCGGTATATACCCCAAGAGATATTGCTGATCATGTAATGTTCAAACACATACTCGCGAGCACTGAGGTGTTAATTACAGATTTCCATAAAGGAGGTAGCGATGGGCGTTATTAGCACCGCGTTTGAATTAGGACACTTTGTGCACTTTTTAGATTATGAAAAAAAAGAAATTTTGAATGCTACAGATTCAGAACATTTTAATGCTCTTGCTCACTCAATGGAAATTAAATACCCAGACTTTAAAAAGCTCAGGGTGATTATAGTTAATAATTAGATCAAGCATTAAGCTCATCCATTAGTCAAATCCCTACACAAGAGTACCTATTATATTTTTAGGGAACCTTATAGGTATCGATTTTTAAACCAACCTTATATTGGCCTTATGATGGATCAAGAGTTTACGAGTGCTCATACCCTGCTTAAACGGAAACACCTATCAATAAATTCATGAAATATAGATGTAAAACGTACGAGATTATGAGATAAATGCCGTATTACTACATAACAAGGAAGCAGTTTTTCATGCCAAATTACATCTACCCTGAAGCAATAGAAAGCTATGTTGCAACTAAATTAAAAAAGTTACCAAGTGATTTTCGTGACTTAATCATCTCTAAAGCTGTTAAATATATCAAAACAACTGACTCTTTTGCTGTGCTATCTCAGATAAGTAAAGATCATTTACCAGATTGGGCAAAAGCATTGTTGGCTAATGGAGAGCTATTACATCGTTTTAAACCTAATGAGCAACTAGAAAAAGACCTATATAAAATTACAAAGCTTATCTGTGAGCTCGTTGAGATTAGTAAAAAGAAAACTAAGGGTGGTTTGCATACGAAAGCGCTAAAAAACATGCGCTCTATTGAACACTCCCATTTTCAAGGCTTATTAAAACTTGCTGAAGATTGGTTTAGAAATATTGACCGTAAGTTATTTTTAGAAAATACAAACGAAGCAAAGAAAGACTTGGACCTAGGGGATTACTTTTGGTCACCTGCAAGTCAAACTTCAGAAATAGAGCGTTGGGGCCAGCGATTGGGAGGAAATTGCTTAGCAGATGGCTATTACAATGATGAGCTTGAAGCTGGTGAAGTTGAAATTTGGGGGCTGTTTTCTCGCTCTGAAAATTTACTAGCTGTAGCTGCTTTTACGGATAATCAGTTAGCGGATTTTGAGAGCAAAGGTAAAGATGGTGAGGAGCGATTAGTAAATGCAGCTCAATATAGAGAACAGTTACTTGAGCTTATTAAGTTCAATAATTACAGCGCTACATCTGAAGATGCTACCGAGGTTTTGGAAATACACGGCCAAACAGATATAAAAATATATAACGACGATAGTCCGGCTTATGCCATGTTCGATGAAAGAGAACAGACACTGTTAATATATTCTAAATTACTTAAATGTATCATCTGCCTTCAGTTAGACTCTATTTTTGAACAATCAGCACCTTCACTTCAGTTTGATATTGAATATGAACTGAATAGAGATGTTTCCCCTGAGGTAATAGATGAAATTTGCGTAGCGTTAATTCAAGCTTACGATAACAAAATCACGCCAGAGTGGTTTGATCTTAGCCAATTACAAGAGTTTTCGAGCAGCAGTTTATATTGGAAAGACCCAACAGCAAATAAATTTTCTACAGATTGTAACTTTGTATTTTCTGAGTTAGACGGTGAGCTATGGTATCAGTACTCTAAATGGGGGGTAGAAAAATTAATCAGTCATGACCTAGATGGCTCACACGTTGTGGATAATAGAAATAGATTTGCTCAAATATTTGCAAGTAAAGAACAACGAAATAGAGAACTTAAATTTATTTGCAAACACATTGATGCATTTCCAGATCTCATGCACAGTCAAACCGGAAATGTACACCTTACTCCTACTATTTCTAACGGAAAAGTTCTAAAACCAAAGCAAGGGTGGAAACTAATTGATGAATCAGAAGATCAACGAATTAAAGTATACGAAAGGATCGTAGATGATTACTTTGACACATTACAGACTAAACAAGTAATTTGCTCATATAACAGTAAACTCAAAGCTGGCTGCTTAGTAAGGCAGCTATCAGCAAGAAAGCATGACGTTAAAATTCAAGCGCCAGGTAATAGCCCTGAAGCATACGAATTTATGATGCAAAACATCCCCTGGAATAGCTATTCTGATGAGTACTCAGAGCATAGCATTCGACATAAAGACAATCACGTTAATGATAGTTTTTTAAATAAAAACGGTAATGGAATTATTCCTGATGAAAATGTTTTAGGAACGCCATATAAATATAAGGCTTACAAAAATAAAGCTTTAATTTTTGATGAAAACAACCTTCTTCAATTAGTTTTTTTATTGAAGGGTGACGTTATTACCCACGTTTACGAATTAAGAAAGAGCAAAAAATTAGCCAAAGACTTTTTTAAAATTATTGAAGTTCTTCATTATCAATTAGCAGACAGTATTAAAGAATTAAGAGTGTTGGGAATTAAAAATCATGTAGATCAATTAATTCAAACCATTAGCTACGAAAGTAATACAATAGAAATTGTTAGATTGGATGACACGCTAGAAATAAACTACCAAAGTGAAGATGACGATGTTTGCCAAGTTGTTATTGATAGTGATGAAATTTCTGTTTTCGGAAGTGTTGCTTCGAAAGAGCAATATGATGATATGAGGCAGGCTTTATTTTTTACCTTAAATTTAAAGCCATTAACTTTTTCTCATTGCAACTTGAGCACATACGAAATTTTAGTGTTTTTTGGCATTACGCTTTGCTCAATAACAAACGAGTTTTTCCTTGAGGACCTTAATGAAGATGATACCCCACCAGAAGGGTGGATAATCAATGGAAATGGCATATCGAATACACTATTTGATGAAGAGCAAAGCTTATTCTATAAAGATGGGCAATTTAATGTGAACTACCATAACATAGATTTGTTTACTAAAAATCAGCAGGCTATTAAAAAGCTTTTAAGTTGGTTTGAAAGCCGCATTGAGCCATTAGAAGAGCACTTTTATGGAGTGTTTCTCGAATAACTCCTTTATACTGAAGCGATTAGCTCTAGCACACAGATAGGTGTTATCAAAATGATTGCACCTATTACCCCCATCTAGTAATATCTTCGTCATGTTAATAGCTAAAGTTGATTTTGTACTAAATGGATTTAGATAAGCTGAATTACGCGCAACGTGAGCGTTTAGCGTTTATTGACTTTTGCTTGCAATTTGCAGGGCAAATATCGCGTGCAGATCTCATCAGCCACTTTGGTATTGGGCTAGCATCTAGCTCTAGAGATTTATCGCTCTACAAAGAGCTTGCACCAAGTAATCTAGTACTCGAACACAAAACTAAACAGTATCACCGCACAGCCGAGTTTAACCCTATTTTTATCCACAACTCAGAAGCTGTTTTAACAAGCTTAAGTCAGGGTTTTGGGGATGGGCTATCTAACGGTATCAGCTCCTCAAGCACCTGCTTTTACGCAGCGCGTATTAGCCACCCTAATACGAATACAATTGCCACACTCATGCGTTCAATCAACAATAAAAAAACCGTAATGTGCCATTATATATCTTTGTCATCAGGTGATTCACAACGTGAAATTGTCCCCCACGCAATCGTAAATAATGGCTTGCGTTGGCATGTAAGAGCTTATGATGTAGATAGCGGTGAATTTAGAGATTTTGTGTGTACAAGAATACAAAACGCGCAAGAGATACAAAAACAAATCCCGCTAAAATCTAAAGCAAATAACGATTGTGCTTGGCAAAATATTATTAATATTGAATTAGTCCCACACCCATCTGTAAAACACAAAAAAGCAATTGAGCTTGATTACTCAATGAGTAATGGCATTTTACAGCTGAAGGTACGAGAAGCTTTGTTAGGTTATTTAATGCGCCAGTGGAGTGTAGATTGCTCTGAAGCTGCTTCTTTAAATGCCAATGAATACCACTTGTGGCTTAGTAATATCAAAAAATTAGATAGCTCGGTGAATATGTTAATTGCACCAGGTTATAAATAAAATTTAATTAAACGTAACTATCGTTTGAATAGGAATACCAATGGATCATAGCGCACATAACAAACTTATCTCTTTTATCTGGTCAATTGCTGACGATTGTCTGCGTGATGTATACGTGCGTGGTAAATACCGTGACGTAATTTTACCTATGGTGGTGTTACGCCGTTTAGATACCTTACTTGAGCCCACTAAACAAGCGGTACTTGATGAAGTTAAGTTCCAAGTTGAGGAAATGGAAGCAACAGAGCTTGATGATGCGCCGTTAATTGATGCTGCAGGTTATGTGTTTTACAACACCTCGAAATGGACATTAACCAGTATTAAAAATACCGCGACCAATAACCGCCAAATTATTCTGGCAAATATTGAAGAATACCTAAACGGTTTCAGCGCCAACGTTAAAGAAATTATCGAATGCTTTAACCTTAAATCTCAATTTCAACATATGGCAGGTAAAGATGTACTACTTGATGTACTAGAGAAATTTGTGTCTCCTTATATCAACTTAACGCCAGATGAAATTGAAGATCCAGAAGGTAATAAACTACCAGCATTAAGCAACTTAGGCATGGGTTATGTGTTTGAAGAATTGATCCGTAAATTTAATGAAGATAACAACGAAGAAGCCGGTGAACACTTTACTCCACGTGAAGTAATTGAGTTAATGACCCACTTGGTGTTTGACCCAATAAAGTCAGACTTACCATTAACATTGACTGTGTACGATCCAGCCTGTGGTAGTGGAGGTATGCTTACCGAAACACAAAACTTTATTAATGAAAAATACCCAGTAGAAAATACCACCCGCGATATTAATTTATACGGTAAAGAGATTAACGACGAAACCTACGCTATTTGTAAGTCAGACATGATGATCAAAGGTAATGACCCTAAAAACATTAAAGTAGGTTCAACCCTTTCTACTGATGAATTTTCCGGCCAACGGTTTGATTTTTGTTTATCTAACCCACCATACGGTAAAAGCTGGGCAAGTGAGCAAAAGCATATTAAAGAAGGCTCAGACGTTATCGACTCACGCTTTCAAGTAGTACTGAAAGATTACTGGGGTAACTTACCGAAAGAAGGCTTTGTTGATGCCACACCACGTTCATCAGATGGCCAATTACTGTTTCTAATGGAAATGGTCAGCAAGATGAAATCAACAGCTACCAGTCCATTAGGCTCTCGTATTGCTTCTGTGCATAACGGCTCTAGTTTATTTACTGGTGATGCCGGCTCAGGCGAAAGTAATATTCGCCGGTACATTATCGAAAACGATATGCTTGATGCGATTGTGCAACTGCCTAATAACTTGTTCTACAACACAGGTATCACCACTTATATTTGGCTACTCAACAATAACAAACCGCAAAATCGTCAAGGCAAGGTACAGCTTATTGATGCGAGCTTACTATTTAAAAAGCTCCGTAAAAACTTAGGTAATAAAAACTGTGAGTTCTCGCCAGAACATATCAGTGAAATTACCCAAACGTATCTTGATGCAGCGAGCGTTGAGCGCAAGTTAACGGAAGAAAACAATCCAACGGGCATTGCCGCTAAGGTATTTAATAATGATGATTTTGGTTACTACAAAGTAAATATTGAACGCCCAGACAGGCGAAGTGCTCAGTTTAAAGACGAATTGATTGCACCGCTACGCTTTGATAAAACCCTTCGTGAACCAATGGAATACCTTTTTGTGGAATATGGCGAGAAGGTTCATCAAGCTGACTTCTTTACCGCTAACGATAAAGCGATTGAAAAAGAAATTGTTGCATGGTGTGAAGATTACGACATTAACTTAAACGCCAAGGCAAAAGCTAAGCTGTTATCAACCGAGACTTGGCAAAACGGTAAGTTACTGGTTGAACTTGCAAACAAGCTCGCTGAAACTATCACCACAGAATATAACGATTACAACTTGTTTAAAGCCGATGTTGAAGCTCACTTTAAAGACGTTTCAGCTGATGTGTTGGCAGAAATTAAATCTAATAAACGCAAAGCCTTTTACACCACTGTGGTTAATGCCATGAGCTGGTACGACGAAAATGCGGAAAAAGTCATCAAAAAAGTGGTGAAGTTCAAACAAGACAAACTTGATGAATTATTACATCACTTAGGCTGTGAACAAACTGATTTAGCTGATTTTGGCTATTATGAAGTCGATGGTAAAAAGTTAGAGTTCACCACTTATGAGTCAAATTCTGATTTACGTGATGCGGAATCTATACCGCTAACTTATAACGAAGGTAGTGATAGAGATAACTCTGAAATCCACCAATATTACCTTGATGAAGTGCAACCTCATATTTCTGAAGCGTGGATAAACCTCGATAGCACTAAAATAGGTTACGAAATTAGCTTTAATAAATATTTCTATCAACACAAACCATTGCGTTCAATGGATGAAGTAGCAACTGACATCATCAACCTTGAGCAAAAGGCAGAAGGTTTGATAGCGGACATTCTAGGTGTTGAATTAGCTAAGGTGCAAGGAGAGTAACTATGGCAGAGTTAGCTGCAATGCCTAAATATGAGGTATATAAAGATTCTGGGGTAGATTGGCTTGGTGAGGCCCCTAATCATTGGGACTTACTGGCAAACAAACATATCTTTAAGTTGAAGAAAAAACAAGTAGGTAAACATTCTAGCGAATATGACCTTTTATCTTTAACGTTAAAAGGCATTATTAAGCGTGATATGGAAAACCCAGAGGGGAAATTTCCTGCTGAATTTGATACTTACCAAGAAGTAAAAAAAGGTGATTTTGTTTTTTGCCTTTTTGACGTAGAAGAAACACCGAGAACTGTAGGACTTTCTGCATTTGATGGCATGATTACCGGTGCTTACACAGTATTTGAACCTAAGCCTGACTTTGATAAAAACTTTTTATATTACTTTTACTTAAACTTAGATAGTAAAAAGAGATTAAGACCTCTATATCGTGGTTTAAGGAATACAATACCTAAGGAATCTTTTTTAGGGTTTAAAACGTTTGTTCCACCACTAACTGAACAAACCGCCATAGCTAACTTCCTCGATAAAAAAACAGCGCAGATTGATGAAGCAGTTGCTACCAAAGAAAAACAAATTGGACTGTTAAAAGTGCGTAAGCAAATTATCATCCAAAAAACCGTTACTCAAGGCATAAACCCAGATACACCAAAAGTAGATTCAGGTGTCGATTGGATTGGCGAAATACCTGAACATTGGGAGATATCTAAAGTGAGATATTTAGGTACTACTCAAAATGGTATCAGTGCAGGTGCTGAGTATTTTGGTTCAGGTTTTCCTTTTGTTAGCTATGGTGATGTATATAAGAATAGAGAGTTACCTTCTAAAGTAAGTGGGTTGGCAAAATCCAGTACGAACGATAGGAAACAATATTCAATCCTTGAGAACGATATTTTATTCACAAGGACATCAGAAACTGCTGAAGAAATTGGTTTCGCTTCTATCTGCATGAAGACAATTGAAGACTCTACCTTTGCCGGTTTCTTAATTCGTTTTAGACCTGCTAAAAGGTTATTTAAAGGCTTTTCAAAGTACTACTTTAACGCTGCCATGATGCGTGAATATTTTGTAAAAGAAATGAACCTTGTAATCAGAGCTTCACTAAGCCAAGAGTTATTAAAAAACCTTCCCGTACTTTTACCATCATTAGATGAACAGGAATTAATTTTTAATTACCTCGAAAATAAAACGAGAAAAATTGAAGATGCAATAGATATACAAGTTCAACAAATCGAAAAGCTCAAAGAATACAAAACCACGCTCATTAATAGTGCTGTGACTGGAAAAATTAAAGTGCCAGAGCTGATGGCGGATAGGTGATTATGACTGAAAAGCAAGTATACAAAATTTTCTGTGATGAAAGCTGCCATCTACAGCATGATGGCGCCGACATTATGGTGTTAGGTGCGCTTCATTGTACTGCTGAAAAAGCCATACAGTTAAACAAACACATTAAGTGGTTACGCCATGAGCACAATTATCATAATGAACTGAAGTGGACGAAACTGGTTACTAAGCAGTGGCCGTTTTACAAAGCATTGATTGATCTTGTTATTGATACCGATGAACTTAGGTTTAAAACAACCGTTGTTCAACAAAAAAACAAACTTAATCATGACCAGTACAATGCCGGTTCTCACAATAATTTTTATTACAAAATGTTTTATTACACCTTAAGAGATTTTCTTGAGGTAAATGGTCAATACCGAATCTATTTAGATTATATGGATACCTTAGGTGGCGAAAAAGTAGCTGAACTTTGCCGCGTATTACAAAACTCAACCAACTGGCATTTAGATGTAGATGCGTTTGTAATTCAATCATATGAGGCACAATTGATTCAAATTTGTGATTTATTGATTGGTGCTGTGTCTTATCAAAATAGAACGGATATAGAACACAGTAGTGAAATTAAACAAAAAATAGTTGATTACTTGCAGCAAAGGCTCGGCTATCCATTAAATATTAATACCCCACCGTGGGAAGCTAAGTTTAATATTTTCAGATTTATGCCAAGGAGCGTTTAATGCTAAATGCTCCATTAGATTTGACTGGGCATAATGAGCCGGATGTTTTTGATCATCTTTACCCATTTTTTGAGCGAGATTTTATTACTGTTGATACTTATATTAATAATCAAATTTATGTTGATCCTAAAGGTCAAGGTATACGTGATGGGAAAGAAGAAGTATTTTGGCATATTACAACTAGGGAAAAGTTGAAAACAGTAAAGCAAGGCAAGCAAATGGTAAAAATTAAAACAAGACCATTTGATCCTGATAGAGCTGCAAGAATTTCGTGGATAAAACCCATGCTAGTAAATCATTCAGATCCATGCATTAAGCTTTTTTATCGAAAAGAAACAAAAGGTAAAAAGCATGTAAGGTTATATTTTTGGGCACATCAGTATGACTTTGTTGTAATTGTTCAAAAGCTGGGAAATGCGGACTCTTTCTTAGTCACTAGCTTTTATATTACAGAGACATACAAGAGAAGCTCTTATCAAAAATGGTACATAGAATATACTCAGGGAAATAAACCTGAGTTATTGAATTGTGAGTGGTTTTAAAAAAGAATGGTCGCCAATTATGGACCGGGCGATACGGTCACCTCTTTCTACGCAATGGTAGGTGAGCGGGTGCATTCTCCTGTAATTAACCATTGGTTGTCAACATATAAATTTAAACTTATATGTATAAGATTCTATTTAATTGAAAAATAAGGATGTTACGTGTCAGTAATAGTCGCAAGTTGTACCTTAGCGCAGTTATTCAGTAAAGAGAGTATTGTTAGTGCTAATGAAACTGAAATTCATGGCGAATTAGCCATACCTGAATATCAGCGCCCTTATCGTTGGGGCGAAGTGCAAATAACAAAACTGTTAAGTGATTATCAGCTTTTTTTAAATGATTTAACGCAAAGTGACGCTGCTTATGGTTATTACCTCGGCAGTGTTATTTTGCATCAGTCAGCTGATAATGGTCAGTTAAATATTATTGACGGCCAGCAACGCTTAACCACGTTAGCATTGATTGCCTATGTGCAAAGTTTGGGTAATCAACCTAGCGAACAAGATGTATTTGAACTTAACCTAAGCTACGACTCACCAGAATCGCAACAACAAATCATCAAAAACCTGACTTGGTTACAGGAGTGGCTACAAAGCAATGCTAGCCAAATAGTCACATTTGATGCTAATAAAATTAATTTAACACTAGTTGTTACACGCTCAGAAGATGATGCCTATCGTTTTTTTGAAACCCAAAATACTGGTGGAGTAAGGCTAAGTGGCCCCGATATTATTAAAGCGCATCACCTTAGAGCCATTGCACGCCAAAACCAAAATGAGTTTGCTGCTAAATGGGAAGCGTTGGGTGATTTAAACCCGGTTGTTGGCTCACTAGTTAAAGGGCGCTACTGGCAAAAGCTGTATAACCGTAATGTACCTTCTCATCGCCAACCTCATTTAGTGAGAAGCGCTGTAGTCAATGAACTTGGTGAAAGTACAGGTAAAGGTGATGACATAGCGTTTGGTCGCTTTGAACGTGCGTATTTGCCTGATGGTGGTCAAATAGATAAACAAGCACAACAAGGTTATGAGCTAAGACAGCCATTAAATAGCGGTATTAATACCATTCATTATTTAAGCTATTTTGAACAACTAAGAAGTAAATATTTAATCGACCCATTTAAAAATAATAAAGTTAAAAACAACAAGGTTAAAAATAAAAATGTAATTGCAAAAACTTCCGTTCAAGGGGGAAATCAAGGAGAAAATACCCTTGCACGCTTTTCTCACTTTTATCAAAACCTGATTTGCGAACTTGACGGTTGTAGCTATGTAAAAGGGTTATACGATACTGCATTGCTTATTTACATTAGTCAATTTGGCGAACAACAATTAGACATTGCCGCGAAAAAGCTGTTTCGCGTTATTTACTCACCTCGAGTAAGTAATCAAAAAGCGGTGAGAGAAAACTCTATATCAGCATTTGTTCGCGATAACCCCGTACTTGACTGGATTGCAGCCAGCTACACTCCAAACATGTGTTTTGACTATTTAGATCGTTTTAGTTTTAAAACTGATCCTGCCAACTTAGCGGTAGATAAAAATAGCGTTAAAAAACGCTTTATATTTAATGTATTAAAGCATTTTGGAATAGAGGTTATTGAAACCGAATCAGCCCAAACACTTGCTAACACTTATACCGTACAGTTGGACGCTTACATTCTTTCTTTAGGCACTGAAACTGTGCCTGTAAATCAGCTAAGTATGCGCAAAAATAATGGAGAGCAACATGGGTAATGTATATACAGATGAAGCTAATACAAAAGATAATCAGGTGATACAGCATCATGTTGAAACACAAGTGCTCACGCTAAATTACATTCAAACCAATGAATACCAATTTAGTATTCCAAGTTACCAGCGCCCTTATGTTTGGCCAGATGAAGCCGTGTTAAAGCTATTTAAAGATATTAACGATGCACGTGTAGCAGATGAGCCTAATTACTTTATTGGTACAGTACTTACCTCAATTGAGCAAGAGGAAGAAGGTAATGGTATTTATGAGCTAATTGACGGGCAGCAACGCACCACCACGTTAATGCTTATTGCGCTTGCGTTTAAAATGGCAAAAGTTGATTCAGCCATTGCCGATATAGCCGCTTTTAACAAACAGCCGCGACTGCAATTTACTATTCGTGATCAAGTTCAACACTTGTTAGGTAGTTTGGCGGGGTTAGATGATTATGTATTTCCTGGGCTAGAAGCCATTGGTGATAACCCATATTTAAAACGCATATATGCTGCATTACAGGTATTAGAGCAACAAGTTAAAGCCCTTAAATACGAAGACCGTATTTTATTAGGTGATTACATTTTTAATCATGTGCAATGGGTGAATAATATTGTACCTAAGCAAATGGATTTAAACCGCTTATTCGCCACCATGAATACCGCTGGTATACAGCTTGAACAGGCTGATATTTTAAAATCAAAACTGCTCAAACAGGTTACTACCGATAAGCCTTTATTCGATGCTATGTGGTTGGCGTGCGAGCACATGGAAAATTATTTTGAGCGCAATGTACGTAAAGTTTTTCCTAAAGCACCGTGGAATGGCATTAAATCAGAACATTTAGCTTGTTTTGATGAAGCGTTATTTGTAAAAAACGCTGGTAGCACTGCGCATAAGCAGGGCTTAACCATTTTGCAGTTAGCAGAGCAATTAAATGCAAGTGCAGCGGATACAGATAAAAACAATGATGCTAGTGCAAGCTCGGATAATGACAACGAGCAGGACTCTGGCACCTATGACTTAGAAAAAGAAACAGTTTATTGCCGACCAATTATTAGTTTTCCATTGTTACTTATTCACGCCTATCGCATTTATTTAGCTAACCGTGCTGTTGAGTTAGGTGATGGCACTGATGATGTTATCCCTCGTGTTCATGCAGACAAGTTGCTAGAAACATTCGAGCCACTTACTAAAGCAAGTGAAGAAGAAGTTAAAGAATTTATAAAAACGTTGTGGCAAGTGCGTTATCAGTTTGACCGTTGGGTGGTTAAATGGGTTGAGCGTGATGATAGTGATGATGAACAATTACGTTTAACCTATGTGACACGAAGTGAATCAAGTGGCAAGTGGTACATTAATCGTACCCAGAAAGAGTTAAACGAACTAGTAATGCTGCAAAGCGTACGAAACTTTACCGGTGAACGCAGTGCTCAGTATTGGCTCACGCCATTTATTGCTAGCTTGATAAAAGATAATATTACTGAAGATGCGCAAGCTATAGCGCTGCTTGAAAAAATTGATAATGATTTATCAATGGCTGATGAATCTGAAACTCAAAAAACAGCCAGCTTCAAACAAGCAAAACAACACCAACCAGCAGTAAGTTCTTGGCAGGTAAATGTTGATTACTTTGCCCAAGCGAGAGGTACTAGTTTTGAACATTATTGGTTTCAAAAATTAGAATATGTTTTGTGGAAACAAGAGACGGATAGGCAGCTAGAGCAGTTTAAAAAATATCGCATAACGGCTAAAAACTCTGTCGAGCACGTATATCCACAACATGAAGAGCATCAAAACATGTTGGAACGAGACTTCTTAGATGCATTTGGTAATTTAGTTTTATTAAGTCCTGGTGAAAACTCGTCATACAGTAATCAAGCGGTTAAGAAGAAATTGGTCGACTTTGAAGCCAAACCACAATACGACTCTTTAAAGTTAAAAGCCATGTTCAAATTATTAAAAGAACAAAACGATTGGCGGGAAGCTGAAATAAAACAGCACCAAAAAGAAATGTTAAGTGCGTTAGCAACGCATTATGGTAACAAGGAATAATTATGGTTAGCCAAACAAACGAGCAAGCTTTAGAAGCTGCAATTGAAAAACACTTAACTGGTACGTGTTTAGAAGATTTAAAAGCAGGAGTGCAGGAAGCTGCACCTGATTATAACAAAGCGATGTATCAGCTAGGGTATCCTTCTGATTTTGATATGCACTACGCCATAGATACCAAGTTTTTCTGGAAATTTTTACAAAACACTCAAGAGCAAGAATTAGAGAAACTTAAGAAAAATAGCCCGAAAGATTGGGAGCGTAAAGTACTTGAGCGCTTTGACAAGCTTATTAAAAAACATGGCATTTTGCATTTACTTAAAAAAGGCTTAAGTGTTGAAGATGCGCATTTAAATCTGATGTATCCATCACCATTAGCTAGTAGTAGTGATTCTGTTAAACAAAACTTTAATGCCAATATATTTAGCTCAACTCGTCAATTAAGGTATTCAAAAACGAACCCGTTACAAGAAATTGATATGGTGTTGTTTATTAACGGTATTCCGTTGATAACATTAGAGCTTAAAAATGCATGGACCGGCCAAAATGCTCGTTATCATGGTCAAAAACAGTACCGTAATGATAGAGATACCTCGCAGTCGTTATTGCAGTTTGGGCGCTGTTTAGTGCATATGGCAGTTGATACTGATGAAGTATATATGACCACCAAGCTTGCAGGTAAAAGCACCTTCTTTTTACCGTTTAACAAAGGTAACAATCACGGTCAGGGTAATCCTCCCAATAAGCATGGCCACAAAACTAGTTACTTATGGGAAGAGGTCTTTACTAAAGCTAGTCTTGCTAACATCATCCAGCACTTTGTTCGTTTAGATGGTAGTAGTAAAGATGATTTGAAAAAACGAACCTTGTTCTTTCCTCGTTACCACCAGATGGATGTCGTTCGCCGCTTAATAGACCATGCTTCAACTAACGGTGTTGGTCATACGTATTTAATTCAGCACTCAGCGGGTTCAGGTAAATCAAACTCTATTACGTGGGCAGCTTATCAATTAATTGAAACTTACCCTGCGAGTGCAGACATTCAAGGTAGTAAAGGTGTTGAACAACCGTTATTTGATTCAGTGATTGTAGTTACTGATAGACGATTACTTGATAAACAGCTTAGAGATAACATTAAAGAATTTTCTGAAGTTAAAAACATTGTTGCTCCTGCATTTAAATCATCTGAGCTTAAATCTGCCTTAGAAAATGGCAAGAAAATAATCATTACCACTATTCAAAAGTTCCCATTCATTATTGATGGCATTAGTGATTTAAGTGATAAACGTTTTGCAGTAATTATTGATGAAGCACATAGCTCTCAGTCAGGCTCTGCCCATGACAATATGAACAGAGCGATGGGTAAAACTGAAGTAGAAGAAGCTGAAGATGCGCAAGATAAAGTACTACAAGCTATGCGCTCACGTAAGATGCGAGGCAATGCTTCATATTTAGCCTTTACTGCAACGCCTAAAAACAGCACATTAGAAAAGTTTGGTCAAAAACAAGAAGACGGTAGTTTTAAGCCATTTCATTTATATTCAATGAAACAAGCCATTGAAGAAGGCTTTATTCTTGATGTTATTGCTAATTACACTACGTACAAAAGCTATTACGAGATTGAGAAGTCGATTCAAGATAACCCTGATTTCGATACTAAAAAAGCACAGAAACGTTTACGTGCATACGTAGAGACAAGTCAGCAAACGATCAATACTAAAGCTGAGATCATGCTTGAGCATTTCATACCACAAGTGGTAAATAGTAAAAAGCTAAAGGGTAAAGCGAAAGGAATGGTTGTGACTCAAAATATTGAAACAGCTATTCGTTATTACAAAGCCATAACTAGGCTACTAGAGCTGCAAGGTAATCCGTTTAAAGCCGTTATTGCATTTTCTGGAACTAAAGAAGTTGATGGTATTGAATATACCGAATCTGATATGAATGGCTTTCCTGAGGGGGACACTAAAGATTATTTCGATGTTAATTTTAAGCGTAAAGCCCCAAGCGATCCAATTCCAAAGCATATAAATCAAGACGAATATCGCTTATTAATTGTTGCAAACAAATACCTTACGGGTTTTGACCAGCCAAAACTTTGCGCAATGTACGTGGATAAAAAATTAGCGAGTGTTCTTTGTGTTCAATCACTGTCTCGTCTGAATCGCTCTGCGCCTAAGCTTGGCAAAAAAACAGAAGACTTGTTTGTTTTAGATTTTTTTAACAATGTTGATGATATTAAAATATCATTTGATCCTTTCTATACCTCAACAACATTGTCAGAAGCCACTGACATTAATGTATTACATGAGTTGAAAGACTCGATGGATGATGTTGGTGTATACGAATGGTATGAGGTTGAAGATTTTATTAAACGTTACTTCAATGACGAAGATGCACAGACACTTAGTCCAATTATTGATACCGCTGCCAACCGTTTTAACTATGAATTAGAGCTTGAAAACGAAGATAAAGTTGATTTCAAAGTAAAAGCGAAACAGTTCGTGAAAATATATGGGCAGATGGCTTCAATCATGCCATACGAAATTGTTGCATGGGAAAAGCTATTTTGGTTTCTAAAATTTTTAATACCAAAGCTTATTGTTAAAGACCCTGACACAGCAGCGCTTGATGAATTATTAGAGTCAGTAGATTTGAGTTCTTATGGCCTTCAGCGCGTTAAGTTGAATTATGGTATTGGACTTGACGATGATGAAACTGAGTTAGCACCACAGAACCCTAACCCTCGTGGTTCGTATGGTGGTGAAGAGGATCGAGACCCGCTAGACGACATCATAAAAAACTTTAATGAAAAGTGGTTCCAAGGCTGGAGTGCAACGCCAGAAGAACAGAAAGTTAAATTCATAAATATTGCACAAAGTATAAAACAGCATCCAGACTTTGAAGCTAAATATCAAAACAATCCTGATCCACATAACCGTGAATTAGCATTCGAAAAAATGGTGAAAGAGGTAATGCTGGCAAGGCGTAAAGATGAGTTAGAACTTTACAAACTATTTGCAAATGACCCCGCTTTTAAAGTCTCTTGGATGCAGAGTATGCAGCACACAGTTGGGTTGTGATGAATTTGCTAAATCATTTTTTATAAGGGATAAGACAGTGAGAACAAAAAGAACTCTTAGATTATCTTAAAGAGAATCAGCTCGGAGATAACAAGTTCAAAAAACTTACTCGATATAAATTTTAAAAAACGCATAACTAGGGATTTAATATGCAAAATATAAATATGTACATAAAAGAGAATATTGGCTCTGTGAGTTCAAATATCTTTACAGCTCCAAATATTCCAGAAAAAAAGCTGAATAATGCGGCTAAATCGATGGGGTTAGTTGATGTTATTAATTCAATCGTCGCTATTTTTGATAATACGGCCTTTGGTAGTGCGAAAGATGGTTTTGCAATTACTGGTGAGAAAATAGCCATAAAGGATATGTTTGAAGATCCGTATTATATAAAATTTTCAGACTTGAAGGCCGTTGAGTACATAAAAGATGTTGAACAAAAAAGTAATGGTAAAGAAAAAATCACAGAAAGTATAAAATTTGTAAAAGCCGATAATTCAAGTGTTAATTTAACCGGTTTATTGAGTTGTAACTATGAGCTATTAGCAAATATATTAAATGATGCAATAAAAAATACAGATAGTTTTGAAGAAGAAGATCAGCTAATTACTCTCAGTGAGATGTCTGAAAGACTTAAAATAGCTTATTTAAAAATAGTTATTAACATGGCTTTTTCTGATGATGGTGTTGTTGACGATCAAGAGTTTGCTGAAATATTGCTTTTAATGACTCGTTTAGAATTAACAACAGAGTCTCGTTTTGAAGTTAGGGGCTATATTTCTAATACTGATACACATTTATCTGTTGCTCAGTTACTTAACGTTATAGATGAAGAGGCATCCCCTAGCCATATAAAATCTATTAGGATTTCATTGGTTAAAGATCTTATTAGTACTTACATGAGTGTTAATAATGGAAAGTACGAAAACTTCGATTTTTTAAACAATAATAAAAAGCTTTTTGCTGTTAGCGATGAAGAAATAGATTTAGCCGTCGATGCAATAAAACTAGATTTTAATATGCTTAAAACTGATTTCACAGATGCTGCACTAACTAAGGGTATGAAAGAATTATCAGCTAAGGCAGGGGCCGTAGGGGTTCCATTGGCAGCTGTTTACTTATCTGGCTCTGTTATTGGTATGTCTGCAGCAGGTTTAACTTCTGGTTTAGCTACTCTTGGCCTTGGAGGAGCTTTGGGGTTTTCTAGCATGGCTACTGGAATTGGTATAGCTGTATTAATAGGTGTTGGTGCATATAAAGGCATAAAGCATTTGACAGGTGCAAATGAGCTTGATCAATTTAAAAGACGCGAATTGATGCTCAATGAAGTCATAAAACAGACTCAATCTACAATATCGTTATTAATAGGAGATTTAAACTTTATAACGAATAAATTAAATGAGGCTCTAAAAAATCATTCTTTACAAGATGCAAAGCGGAGTTTTTCAAGTTAGTTGTCGCCTCAAGTTAAATTTTATGCCGCCCGCATTTCTTCTTTTTTCTCAGGATTCAAATTTACTTCGTTTATCATTGACCAATCTCGTGACTTTCCTGACCAACG
>NZ_JACJDM010000052.1:0-35070 GCF_014163545.1 Pseudoalteromonas sp. SR45-6 | reverse complement strand
TGATAGTGAGCCTTGCATTCAAGTTGGTTTTCATCTTCGCAATCTAAAATAAGCTGAGCCTCAAGCCACGGCTCATTTATTTGCTGGTACAAGTATTGCCCAAGTTGTTGGGGGATGTTTTTTATGTCGGGTTGCATTGGCTTTCCTTAGCGTTTAGTTATTGAGCAACGACTCGCTCGGCGACACTTTCGAAATAACGAGAAGAAAAAGACGGTGTGCTGTTTCTATTTTTTAGGTATTCTTCAGAAAAGAGGGTGACGCCTAAGCTGAGCACTTTTATTTCATTTTTATTTTGTGGGTTTACATCTACTCTAATGCCAATTTCGCCCTCATTAAAGTAGGGTGGGGTCTCTTTATCGCACGCAAAGCGTGAACCAAAAATAGTGGGCATATATGCCTCACCAAAGTAATGGGGATTTTTTGGATTAAATGCGTACAGTTGATTATTTACTTTACTCATATCCCAGTTGCCTTTAATCGCAGCCCCATTAACCCAGAGCGTTTGAGTAAATGGCGTTTTAGAGCGAGATTCATTCGCCTCTCTCTTAAATTCTTTCATTTCTTCACCGTAAGTAACTCTAATATCATCTTCACTAAAGGCAATGGTTTCATTAAATTCAAAGGTCAATGTTTGAGCTATGTGCTTATTGGTTTTAGAATAAAGACCAATACCAATCTCATCCCAATAATACACATCGTTTGCTAAGTGAGTGACTCGGTCGTATGGGCCGAGTATTTTAACCCATTCATCAATGCTGGTATTAAAAATAAGTGATTGACCTTTAAGGTTAAATTACAGCCATTAACTTGAAAGTCACTTGCTTCAGGGGAGGCCACTTGTATTTTTTCAGCGGGCTTTAATAGTGCAGTAACGGTGCTCACTGTCACTTTATCGCACCCCGCTAGCGTTAAAGCGAGCGCTATAAATATAAATCGCTTAATTAAAGTAGTCATAAATATCTCTAAAAAGGGTAGTGAAGTTTGATTGTGTCTAAAATAAGCTTAACCTAAAGCCACGGCTCTTTTATTTGCTGATAAAGGTACTGACCTAGGTGATGCGAGATGTTTTTTATGTCTGGTTGCATGTGCTGTCCTTAGCGTTATGTTCGTTTATAGCTGGACTTCGGACTTCAAAAAGTCATAGTAAAAAAGTCCATCTTCTTCATGATCTTCAAATATTTCTTTTCCGGCTAACATATAGGCCTTAAGTAAAGCATTTTTACTTCTTTCTTTGTCGTCTAACTGATAATGACATTGGCCAGCTCTAAAGTGAATAAATGGGTTATCGAGTGCTTCAGGGTAGTTTAATGCATCTAACATTGCATCAAGGGATTGTTCATATTCATCAAGCATATAATAACTATCACCGATAGATACTTTAAGCCAAACCGCTTGCTCCCAATCCTCATCTGGGTCGGTGAGTAAATCAAAGGCTTTTTGCCAGAGTGTAATTGCGCCTTGAAAGTCTTCTTCATCAAAAAGATCATTGCCTTGCTCGCAATACTCATCTATTTGGTCATGTACATTCATTGGTTATACTCATTAAAAAAAGTTTTGTATTTTTTAGGTTCATCAACGAAGCAGCGACCTCTTGACATGTCGTTTGCTTTATTAAACCATTGATAAGAAATTGGTAATTGTTCCATTTCATAATAAATAGTAGCTTTTAAAAAAATAATTCCACCGTGAAACCCACCTACCTTATTTTTATCTCGATATTCTAAGAGTTGCTCTATGATTTGCAGCGCATCATTGTAAAGTGTTAACTCTCGATACATTTCGCAAATTGCAGTAACAAAACTGAGAGTGACATCCCAATCAAATTTAGGCTCAGGTAATAACCCCCATGCTTCGTCTGCTTTTTTTTTTGCGATGTCAACATTTTTGACTTCTAATGCTTTGTATGCAGAAATATAGAGAGCATCGATTTTATCGCGCAAGTCTATAGGTAAATTTTCCATTATCTTTCCTTACTTTTTCGGGGGTAAATATCTATCGTTAAGCTTAGCACCAGCTGAGCGGTTAATACTGTAATGATCTAGAGTATAATTATTAGAGTCTAACATCCATTCTCGCACTTCTTTTGATTTTGCGCCGTATTGTCTGCCTGTAGTATTCCACCATTTTACTGCATCTGTCGGGTCATGTGCCATATCAGCTTGAGAGAGTGGGTACCATTGATTATCACTCGCTTGAAATTCGGTACCTTTGAATGACTCCCTTATTTTGCCTTTTGCTTTCATCTTCGCAATGACTTTTTTGCCTGTACGAGATGCTTTGCCTGGAGTTTTACCAAGGTATTTCAAGCGGTTTGATATCTTGCGAAGTTTCTTAGGTTTTGTAATGTTTGGGTTAATGCTTTGAGCCCCCTTTAAATCATTCCCTTTCGGCGGCTCTAATTCATTGGCTACTGTTTTCTTCGGTTTCCCTACTACACCTGTACTTGCCGGTGGCTCAAACTCATCGAGGGCTTTGTTTACGCGATTGCCAATTTCTTGCGCGGCGTTTCTTACGCCTTGGTCTATTTGCGGGGTGACTTCATCAAGCTGTTTGACCATGGCTTGCATGCCGTCAATGGCTGAGTCTGGCAGCAGAAGATCGTATTTCCAGCTGGTTGAAATATCGTTAAGTGTATCTCGAAAGCCTTTGATTACGGCTTTTACTTCACTGGCGGCTTGTTTGCCTAAGTCTTGCCAGTTTATTTCGCGCAGGTATTTTACTGGGTCGCCTTTACCCATCTTGCGTAACACTGCAATAGCGGCTTCCATTGACTCACCACTATTTTTAATTACAACTTTACCCACGCCTTTTACAGCAGAGCCTAATAATGGAACCAAACCAATGGCGGTTAGGGTAAAGGCTATCCAACCGTCGCTGTCATTGGCTTTGTCATCATCGGTGAGTAACACGGTATTTGCACAAATATCACGAATATCCATGATTTGGTCAACCACCGGTATCATCGAGATAATTGTACCCACAACGATTTGTGATGTACTCGGGTTTCTATTAAAGTCACCTTGCAGTGTGCCCCATAACCAATCGCCTGCTTGGTTGGCTAAATTGCCAGCCTCTTCCAGTTTTGCAGTGTTACCGCTATTGATCATGTGCACAGCATCAGCGGTGGTTATTTGCCCATACAACGGGTTTGGTGTGGTGTTATCTTCAGGCTGAAAATCGCGACTGTCTTCGCCGTATTTAACACTGAACTGACCGCTGGGAATATTGCTGAGTTGTGCTTGTCCACTGTCATCTAGTTGCCCGGTCGCTTGCGTTCCATCATCAAAGGTAATGGTGTAGGGCGCATTTTTAACCGGGCTGCCGTCTTGGTAAACGTATTCTAAATCGACCACACTGGCGGTAGTTGCAGCAACGCCTGCATCATTTATGGTTACATCATTAATACGGCTAATACTCGCAGGACTTGAGGCACTTGGGCTACTGGCTGTTTTCGGGCTTTCTATATCGTAATCAACTGGTCCATCAAAGGTGACAATGTTGCTGTCGAGGGTGAGTATATTGGTAGCGATGATGGTGGCGTTGCCTTGGCTATCGAGTTTAATTTCGCCGCCGGCGTTATGAATGATTAAATCGCCTTGCCCAGAGCCTGTGATGTTAATTGACTTACTGGTTTGTAAAAACGTTGAACCATTTGGTACGTTGAGCTTTAAATCACTGTTATTAGTCTTTAGTAAAATATCACTTTGCGCGTTTATTTTAACCGCACGCCCCGAAATTAATGACAGCTCTTGGTCAGCTTTTACATCGATTTTTTTACCTGTGAACGCGTTGTTGCCGGCACTTTGGTAATTGATATTGCCGTTGTTAGTTTGTTGTTTGAGTTCATTTTTAACATCAATAAATTGATTGTTCTTTATCACAAACTGTACATTGTTTTGCTCGGTTTCTAGGCATAAATCGCGCCCGGCGTGTAAGTTTATCGTCCCAAGTTGGCTGATCCATTCGATAAATTGGCGGCCTGATTGTTTAGCATTTAACTCAAAGTAATGTTCACTGGCGAGAGTTTGTAAAATGACTTTTGGCTCATTGTCGTCATCATCAAATAGTAGTTCGTTGTGGGCTGCGGTTAATAATCGGTTATGCGTTGGATTGGCGGCGGTTACAACGCTTGGTTGATCGCTATTTAGTGCAAAGCCCATAATGTAGGCGTGATTAGGGTCGTTGTTAATACAGCCTATTAGTACCTCTGAACCACCGACGAGTGGAAAGTGCCATCCAGTGGCCTGAGGTTGGTTTTGGCATGCATACAGCGCTAACTTTTGCAAGGCAGGGCTTGACTGCGTTAGTGGTCTGGCATTTTTGTCAAAATCAACGCGGGCTCGATATTGCCCGTTGTCATCAATAAATGCATTGCCGGTCAGTGATTCTACTTTCGCAGGAAATACCATCGGTTTTGCTTGATGGGGAATAGGGAGTGGCTTAAATGGCGTTCCTCGTTCAATGAATTGCGCTTTACAACTGTATTTAGAGAGCCCTTCATGGCTACTTTCGTCACTTGGTTGCTCGCTGAAGTGCTCGACTGCGATACAGAGTAAGTCACCACTGCTACCAATGCCGGTGTTATCACTTAATGAAATCGAACATCCCGCAAATAAATCACATACGTTACCGGTTAAGCTAATAACTTTATTTAAACTTGCGAGTGCACTACTAAAATTTTGTGCTTGATTAGTTGCGGCGGATTGCGATAACGCGCAGGGTTCAAAGAATGATTGGCTATTGCTGGCAACGGTATTAAATTGCCCATAGGCTGCACTGTTTGCAGTATTGTTATAAATAGACTCAGTAAGTTGAGCATGCATAAAGCCAACAAATTGCTCTCTGTGTTGGTTATTCATTCCAGCGCTACTGGTAACTTCTAAAACGCCGCGCTCAAGGTAGGGACTATTTAAATTACTGTCGCTTATCACCAGTATTTCAGCCGAGTCCTTGCTTTCAAACCAATAAAATAAACCATAGGAAGCCAGTAAACGATGAAAAAACTGCCAATTACTTTCCATTGCTTGTACACACTGAGACATATCAGCAAACGGTTGGGTAACTCTGAAATCTACTTGACCTTGAGAGTATCCGGCTTGTGATGCTAGGTAGTGTAAAACATCTTTTAAATTAACGCCGATAAATACTTTGCTATCTGAGGTGTTTTTTAGCGTACTCAATCGATCTTTTATGACGATATGATAGCGACGCTTGTTGTTGAATAACCCAAGATCGGTGCTTTGTGTTATGAGGCCAGCTTGGTGGCGATAGTAATTGTCTTTATTTACAAATGTAATTAAGGCCGACTGTAATAGTAAATCGTTTAAAGGTTCATCAGTGAGGGTGTCGAAAATCAGGTCAAACTCAAAGCTTTTATTTAAGCGTTCAATTCCTTTTACCTGAGTTACGTTCATTGTTTTGTCATTAATATCTAACAATAATCGTGATTGAGACATTTCCTTGTCCTTTGGCTACCTTGGTCGATAATGCGTGTAAAAATACACATTACTCTAACGATAATCAATAAAATATTTGTAATTAACGATATTTAGAGTATATGTAAATAGGTTCATAATATGTTCATTTTTAAAATTATATGGTGTTGTTGTTTTTGTTTGGAACAACTTTATTTGATAAATAGTTGTGTTTTTGCACTGGATTCAGTTGACATTTTAACAACTATGTTTGTATCATGCGCTAATTCTAAGGACTGAAGAATTACCGCGTTAGTGCACCTTTAAGCTGACTAAGTTAAATCAAGGATGATGAAATGAGAAAAAAAGATTTTATAAATCAGGTTGATAGCCTTTACTCCTTGGCTTGGTCTCTAACCTGCAACATCTCCTCTTTACTAGATCAAACAGGTATTCCTGCGCATCGTGTTTTTTCTGAATCCGTTCTAGATCAGTTTTTCTTCTTTTTGAATAATCCTCCAAAGAACGATGGAAACATTATTTTAATTAATGAAAATATATCTAGTTATATTCAAGAGTTAATAGTTTTAAATTCTAAATTAATATCTTCAATCGATCATGTTGTCATCAAGTCTCTAGCTGTTGAAAATCAAGAAAATAAAAGTTCAGGCTTTTTTTCTAGAATTTTAAATGGCAATCGCTGGTCCGATTGTGCGTCAGTGCGTTTTAATAGGGTTATTTGCCCTGTTTATGAAGAGATCCTTTGTAAAAACTGAATAATCAATTTTAAAATATCTAATGAGGTATTAAATGCGTTTTGCAATAAATAAAGTAATCTTAGCTGTGCTGTTAATGTCACTCACTGCGTGCATGAGCACTAATGTAGAGTTAGACATTACAGCAACAGATAATTTAAATTTAAATCAGTTTGATGAAGCACTTCCAGTGGTTCTCAGAGTGTATCAATTGTCTGATATTCAGAGCTTTAAAACAGCAACGTTTGAAGAACTTTGGAAGTCAGATAAATCAGTATTAGCAAATTCATTGATCACGTTAGAAGAACGCACTATTAATCCTGCCGAAAAAACAACGATCGCTTTTGAACAAGCTGAAAATGCTCGTTTTGTGGCAATTGTTGCGTTATTCAGAGACCGCCAAGGAGATAAATGGAAAACGTATTATCAATTAGGTGATGGTCCGGTTAAATTATCGACTGCATTAGATGTGCTGATCACAAATAATGAAGTGCAGTTGCCTGACGTGGATGAGGCACAGTAATGAGTACTAAAGCCCCCGTAAAACCCGTCTGGGCTGAAGGTGTATTATTAGCACAACACCATTTTCAGTTATTTGATGAGTATCATGAGCAAAATCAAATTGTAAGACAGCGACTTATTTCTCCATTGGTGTTTGGTATCCAGCATCTTGCAATTGATGAGTCAGCGTTATCGCGTGGGCTATTAAAAATTACTAGCTTCAAATTGTTACTTGAAAATGGTCGATTACTTGATTTTGATCGCCAACAACATGACGAATTAAAGCTGGAATTAGATCCTAACCTAGATGAAGTGATTATTTACATCGCGATTGCTGCCAATAAAATCGTCAGTAATATTGAGGGTTATGCAACAACCGGTCAGCTCAGTGCCTATCATGCAGACTATATTGAATTAAATGATGATCATGATGCTGCACGTAATCGTGAAGTGCTGATAGCGCACCCTAAATTTATATTATTAACAGATAGTGATGTAAAAACTTATTTTGATACTTTAGCGTGTTTGAAAATAGTCCGCGCAGAAGACGGCTCTTTTGTTGTTAATAAACACTTTGTACCACCACTGTTAAATATCAGTGCTTCGGTATATTTAACTGAGCTATTAAATCGCACCGCAAATTTAGTGAATGCGAAAGTCAATGTGTTGCTTAGTCGCAGGAAAAACTTTGGTTCAGTGACTGACTTTGGTCCAAACGAGATGAATAGCTTTTTATTACTTAATGCGATGGCACCTTCAGCAAAGCGGTTGGATCATTTAAAAAGTTTGTCATTAGTTCATCCAGAGCGTTTGTACTGTGAATTGGTTGATTTGATCAGCTCTGTATCGATGTTTGAACACAGTGATTTAGTAAACCAAGTCCCTCCTTATCAGCATAAACAACTCAGCCATGTATTTGGTAAATTAGATGAGTTGCTAACTAAGCTACTTGAAGGTGTTGTGCCTAAGAAAATGGCTGGCCTTAAACTTGAAAAAGTTTCCAATGCTATTCATCAGGTTGCGACTATTGACTCAGCAATTTTTGAGCATAACGACTTCTATCTCGCGGTTTATTTTGAAGCTGAGGATACTAAGTGGATTGAAACATTTAGCGACCAAGTTAAAGTCGGCGCAACTGAAAAACTCGATATTATGATTTCATCAGCCCTTGCAGGTGTTCAGCTAACTCACTGCCAACGGCCGCCAAATAAATTAGCAATAAAGAGTGGATATGAATATTTCCGTCTTGAATCACATGGTTACATTTGGCAGCAAATAATCGAAGAGCAGTCGTTAAGTTTATTTATTCCATTTGGTTTGCAAGCTGCGCAAATCGAAATAGTTACTGTCGCACGCAATTAAGTTAGGTGAAATGATGCAACAACAATCACAACAACAAGATTTAATCGCCTGTATATCACCGGTTATAAATGCGTTATCGCCATTAAAGCTCAAGCAATCAACCGATCTTGAGCTGAACGATTTTCGTGATCAGTTATTAAATAGTTTTGATGAGTTTGAGCGTAATTGTTATGCCCAACAAGTGACGACTAGTGTGATGCAAGAAGTAAAATTTGCTCTTACTGCAATGTGTGATGAGTTTGTAATGAGCTCCGGAGCGCATTTTCGTATGGACTGGATGTCACGACCGCTGCAGTTAGAGTTTTTTGGCAATAACCGTGCAGGTGAAGAGTTTTTTGAGCGTTTAGCGACTTTGCGTACTGGCGGTGAAAATAAATTTGCGGCGTTAGAAGTGTACTATATTTGTTTGCAATTGGGTTTTGAAGGTATCTATAAAGTTAAAGGAATAGAACAGCTTAAAGCTTTGATAGTTGACATTCGTGCACAAATTGAAGATGTCAAAGGCACGCCTAATGCACTGCTTTCTGATAATGGCGTACCTGCTGAAGGGTTTGCTATGAAAGTCGGTCGTAATGTCCCTTATTGGGTTATTCTGTCGATTTGTTTAGGCTCAATCGCTTCCCTATTTGCAGGCTTTCATTTTGTGATCAACAAGCAGGCTACACAGAGTACGCAAACCATAAGTAATCAGGTGGAAGTACTCACTCAATTGAATAAAACCAACGAGACACGATAAGGCAATACCATGCAAGGAAGAGTAAATAAAAGTGGCCTAGTGCATTTTTTACTGGGCTTAGTGTCATCTCGCGCCACAGGACAGTTGATCGGTCTAATTGCAGTGCTGAGCATTGTTTGGTTTGCTGGGCGCATGGTGGGCTTAGACACGACTGATAAAAAGCTGATTGCTATGGGAGCAGTTACGGCGGTATTCATTTTATTTATTTTTACTCGTTGGTTATGGACTAAGCGTTCTGGCGATAAGTTAGCTTCTGAACTTGCAAATCACAATGCGGGCTCAAGTGCTGAGCTTGATGAAATAAAAGAAAAAATGCAAGAAGCGTTAGGCTCATTAAAAGCATCGCACTTAGGCGCTGGCTATCGTGGTAATACGGCTCTTTATGCACTACCTTGGTATATGATCATTGGTCCATCAGCGACCGGTAAAAGTACTTTATTTGCTAACTCTGGATTACATTTTCCGTATTCAAACTCTAGCGAACTGCATATTCAAGGTTTTGGTGGCACACGTAACTGTGATTGGTGGTTTTCAGATCAAGCGATCTTAATTGACACCGCAGGACGTTACACAACTGAGCAATCAGAAAACAAAGAGTGGTTATCATTTTTAAATTTACTGAAAAAGTACCGTCCAAAATTACCTATCAATGGCGTAATGGTCGCAATTAGTGTGGCTGATGTTTTAACCTCTGACAGTGAAGAAATTCGCCAGCATGTAAAGTTAGTCCGTGAACGTATTGAAGAGTTGATCACGCAACTAGGTGTTATTTTCCCTGTTTATATCACTTTCACAAAAACCGATTTAATTAGTGGCTTTGAACCTTTTTTTAATGACTTATCTGAAAAAGAGCGCGAGCAAGTGTGGGGCGCATATTTACTTGATATTAGTGAAGACCAAAAAACCGATCCGGCTGAAATGTTCGAGCTCAGAATGGATGAATTATACGAACGTTTGTGCCAGCAACGTTTAAGTAAAGTGGCCCGTGAACGAAATGAGCATCGTAAACAGTTGATCCTTGATTTTCCTAATCAGTTTAAATCGGCCTCAACAAAACTAACCGAATTTGTAAACTTGCTATTTAAAGCGAATCCGTACCAAGAAGTTCCTTGGTTTGCAGGCGTGTATTTTACCTCAGGTACACAAGAGGGCACACCAATTGAGCGAATCACCAACGGTGTACGCGATCAATTTGGCGCGGTTGTGGTTGAACAAAAACAAGAAACAATCACCCAAAGCTATTTTATTAATCGCGTTTTTAATGATGTTGTTTTTAAACTACAAGATTTAACTCGGGGTAATCGTAAAAAGCGCTTAGTAGGTCGTTGGTTAAAAGGTTTAACTGTAACCACGGGGCTTGCCTCAATAGCGGCGATTACAGCGTTATTGATTACCTCATACACCAGTAATCAGTTATTGCTTAACCAAGGCGAAGCACGCGTGAAAGCGGTGGTTGAAGTTAATGTAAATAAGGCGAAGGCGGATCAAAAGCTAGCTGCAACACTTGCATTATTTGAGCATTATCAGGAGCTTGTAAGTTATGAAAAAAGCTTACCTTGGTATTTTATTTTTGGTATTTACGAAGGTGACGAAACAACTCAAAGTGTCGCGAATGTATTATTTAACCAGTTAAACCAATTGATCACACTTCCTGCTGAAAAACAGGTGTTAGCACAATTAAAACAGTATGAAAGCCGTTGGAACTCTGATGAGCCGGAGTCACGCGTAGGTATTCGACAACCTTATTACGAAGCACTTAAATTACATTTAATGCTAAGCACACACCCCGAACATAAAAATGATGAATTTGCTAAACAGCAGCTACTTAGTTTTATTAGTAATCACTTTAATATTGATTTAACAGCGCAACAAGATACACCCATTTATAGTCAATTAACTGCATTGTTAGATGTGTACTTAGCTAATTTAGGTACTGATCTAGAGCATCCTGGGAAGATTAATTTTTGGCAAGCAAATGAAACCGCAATTTATACTGCGCGCGAAAGTTTAAATACTCAACCTGAAGCTGAGCCTCTGTATAAGCAAGTGATAACAAGCTTTGCTGAGCGCAAAAAAGCATTACAGCTTAATCAGTTTATGTCGGCTAATAACCGTGATGTATTAAAAAGTAGCTATGCAATTCCTTATGTATATACCAATGCTGGTTGGCAAGAATATGTATATCCTGAAATTAAACGTATTTCACGGTTAGTGTTCTCAGGCGATTGGGTTATGGGCACCAGTAATGACGAAGGGCAAAATGCTGTAGATGAAGCACAAGCTGAGTCCTTAGCCAAAGCAATGCGTGCTTATTACTTTAAGGATTACGGTAATACTTGGTTCGAATTCTTAAATAGTATTCAAGTCCCAGCGTTTAGAGACTTAAACGATGCAAGTATTGATTTTGCTCGCCTTTCATCAAACGATGGCCCATTGATAGATTTAATGATGCTGGTGAACAATAACATAATGGTTGCTGACGAACCTTCAGCCGTTACCGCGAATAATGACAAAATTGCGACCTTAGTTGCCGGTGCTGCCGACGTTGCGCAGAAAAAAGCAGCAAAAGGAAAGCTAGCTAAACAAGCTATGAACAGCCCTGATTTTTCACAAATGAGTACGGTTAGAGCGCCAGAGCTGGAATCTCGCTTTGCTGATTTACGCCGTTTTACACAAAACGATGATAATAAGCGCAGTTCTGATTACATGGGCCAGTACATTAGTTCATTAAGCAGCATCCACTCAGACATAAAAGCGATGGCGGCGAGTAATGAAGATGATGGCCAAGCTATGATTTTTGTCCAAGATTTACTCTCAGGTAATAATCAAACCAATGCTTTGCAGTCTTCATGGATCATCATTGAAAGCCAAACACGTGCTTTAGACCCACAAACAAAAGAAACGTTGGATACTCTTTTCAAAGCGCCTTTACAAGCGGGTATAGCCACAATTATGGCCAAAGCACGAAGCCAGTTAAATGAAGAGTGGGAAAACCAAGTTTATACAATGTACAGCAACAGCATCGCAGGAAAGTACCCATTTAACCTAAATGGACCTGATGCCGCGATTGCTGATGTGTCGGAGTTTTTAAACACTGAGTCGGGCATATTATGGAACTTTACTAACACTCAACTGAAACCTTTTATGAAAGTACGTCGTGGCGTATGGGAAGAAAAACAGTGGAATGGTGTTGGTATTGGCTTTAGTAAAGAATTACTCGATGGTTTAACAAAAGCAAATAAAGTAACACGTTCACTATTTACTAGTGGCGCAGATTCTGCGGGCTTTAATTTTCAGATGATGCCAGTACCACAAAGAGGCATTCGTGAAACTTATTTAGGCTTTTCAGAGCAAGGTTATCGCTATCGTAATGAGCCGGAGGAGTGGCGTAACTTTTCTTGGCCTGGTCGTGGTGCTGCAGAAAAAGCGATTCTTTATGGTTTAGATAATAAAGGCAATCGAATTTCGATTGAGCAAGATGGTCCGTGGGCGCTACTTAAAGTGCTTAATAATGCTAATGTAAAATGGATAAAAGGCACTGAGTTCTTAGCTACATGGGAACTAACCGATAAGTCAGAACAGCAATTAACAGTACAGTTTTCCTTAAAATCAGGGCGTAATAGCGGTATTTTCTCAAAATATATGCTGACTTCGTTTGCTTTACCGAACTCGTTGTTTTCGAAATCGCCGCAATATGCGCAGTCGAATAATAATTCGGTACAGTAGGGGCGGATATGTTTAATTTATTTTCTAAAAAGAAATCGCCGTTACTAGTAAAACAGTTTTCTTACGGTTATATGGGGAAAACACCAGTACGACCTGATTTTGTGAAGTTAAATATTTCATCGCGTGAATCAGTGGCATTTGATCATTGGTTACAAGAAGGATTTGCTCACCTTAATCGTGGTCGAAAGGCGAATAATGTTGCTGTACTTAATGGTGTTAAATCGTTGTTTTTTGTATCTGGGAACAGTGAAGACAGTAGTTTGCTTGGTATTTTACAACCAAGTAAAGATAGTAGTGGCCGTTTTTACCCTTTTAGCTCTTTTATACATAGCGGATTAGAAACTTATAAACGCCATCCAGCATTTTTGTTTTTATATGCTAGTCATGTGATTGAGCACTTAATTGGTGTGAATGATCGCATTAAAGAAGCGCCATCAATTGATGCGATGGCGGAACAAGCTCATGCTTATAACAAGGTTGCTGATGCGTTGAAGCAACAACCAAATTTAAATCAAGAGCTAGATAAACTGCGCATGATACCGATGAGTGTGCTGTGGCAGCATCTCCAGATGAATGATGTGCATAAGCGTGCTGTATTAATTGAAGAACTATCTGCAGTATTGAAGTCGATTGCAAATAGAGGCTGTCTACGCAGTCAATTTGGTATTCGTTTACCAATGCCACAGTTTAGTCATGAGAGCGCCTTGGTCGCTGGGTTTTGGCTGCATTTAATAGCATCTGTGGTTGCTGATCACAACTGGCAACCGTGGTTCTTTTATCAACTAGGATGTGAAGATCATGCGCCTAGTTTAACGGTGTTTTGTCGTCCTGTATCGGCATCCTATTTTAGCTCGATTTGGTTAAATGAAGACAAATCAACACAAATTATTGATTTGACGAATTTACCATTGAGCAAAGTGCCAAGTGACTACAGTATTAATTTTGCCGATATGGATAACGTAAGTGTATACGATGCACTAAGACGATGGTGTAAAGCATGAGTTTAAAGCAACCACATACTCACAATAGCTGGCAACTATGGCTGGATGAACTTGCTGCACCATTGCAAGGTTTGCCGTGTGGCGAAGATTTAAAATACGAAGAAACATTTAAAAGTCTCAAAGCATCTTCATCGGGTGTTGGTGAGGTTGATTTTAAAGTGATGTTTATTCAAGCAACTGACTTATTACAGAATAAGAGTAAAGATTTACGTATTGTTAGTTACTTATGCTTAGCTGCAACCAGTGAATTTGGGGTGCAGGGGTTAATTAGTTCAATCAAATTGTTTAATAAGATATTGGCTGATTTTAGCAACGACGTACACCCACTTAAAGAGCGCATGCGCAGTGCTGTAAATACCTGGTTTTTACAGCAACAAGAACGTCTAAAAGGGATTTCGCAAAGTCATTCGGCAACCGCAGAACAATGGGCCGAACTAGATGCGGTATTAACCGATTACAACCAACACTCAGTACCATTATTAGATAGTGAATCAGGTCCTTTATCTACTTTAAACGAGTGGACTGACGAGCAAATGAAACGCAACCCAGTTGCAAAGGCAGTCGAGCCGTCAGTTGTTAGTAAAGACGATACTGAACAAGCACCAAGCGACGGTACACCGGCAACAAATTCAACATCATCAGTGCACAGCTCTGTAAGTCAAGTTGCAAGTATTACGGTTGGTGATCTCAGCAGTGACACGGCTTATTTATCAGCTATTCGTGAATTACTGAATTTTGATAAAGAACAAAATAACATCGAGCGGGTGATTAAATTATCACGTGCTGCACGTTGGTCTGGGCTGAAAATACCGGCTAATGAAAATGGTAAAACACGCTTACCAGCACCAAGAGCTGCGGCTTTTGCACCGATTGAAAATGCACTTGCCAGTGAACACCCAGAGCAGGCACTCATGCTTGCTGAAGGCTTATTTATGGAAGGTGCGATGCAATTTAATCTCAACTTACAAATGTTGGTATTAAGTGCGTTAAAACAATTAAATAAAGGCAAGCTAAGTTACTGGCTTGAGCAGCAATTGATTAATTTAACTAGTCAGTTTCCGCTTTTAACTCATTTACAGTACGACGATGGCACAGGGTTATGCAGCCCAGCCAATAAAGAAACGTTACTTGAAATTAGCAATGCACAAACACCAGCAAGCAATAATTCGCAAGGCAATATTTTTGATGAACATTATAGCTTATTGGCTGATGAAGTAGTGCAAGGACAACTCAGTGCTGCGCTTAGCAAGGTTGAGCAATTAAGTACCCCTACCGGGTTTGACCAATCACAAAGCCAATTATTAAAAGCCAAGTTGTTACTTAAAGCGGAGCATTATGAACACGCTTTGGCAATTTTAACCGAATTACTTGAGCAAATTGAAACTTTTCAATTAGCGAAGTGGCAACAACATTTTTGCATGGAAGTATGGCGTTTTGCCAAACAATGTTACGCCAATCTGTCGTTGGCAGAAAGTGATGAAATGAGTTTAGCTGCTAAGCAAATTAGTCAGCGAATGATGGTAACCAATCCGGCTCAAGCAATAGCTTGGATTTAGTTACAAGAGCCTGACTAATGGGTCGAGGTTAATTGGAATTGATACAAACTGCAAAGGAAGAAACATGACAGATACATTTCAAAAAGAGATCCCAAGAGCTCGGATCAATATCTCTTTAGAGCTTGATACGGATGGCGCATCGCAAAAAAGCGAATTGCCACTAAAAATGCTGGTAATTGGTGATTACTCTAATGGTTTAAATACCCAAGACCTTGCTGAGCGTGAACGCGTAACAATCAATAAAAATAATATTGAGCAAGTGTTAAAAGATATGGCACCAAAGGCAAACTTTCAAGTTGCTAATAAGATCAAAGGCGATGGCGAGATCAACGTGAATTTACAGTTTGATTCGTTTAAATCGTTTGATCCAGAATCAGTTGCTTCACAGGTACCTGAGTTAAATAAAATGATGGCAATGCGTAACTTACTGCGTGACTTGAAATCGAATCTTTTGGATAACTCATCATTACGTAAAGAACTAGAGCGGGTATTACAAAACCAGCCAGAACTTGATGAGTTAAAAGCTAAGCTGGATGAAATTGCCCCGCTTGCTTCTGAAGACGAAAAACACCCAGTTACTGAATAAGGACGTTACCATGTCAATGCAAGAACAATTAAACGTTGCAGCTCATTCAATTGAGCAAGCTCCGGTATCAACCTACGAAAGCCTTTGTAACTTGGTCGATATTGCCCCAGTTGCAGATGAGATCAAATTAGACACTTTTCGTGATGCCAGCAACCTTGCTGAAACCCGTGCGAATGAGCGTTTAACAGCGGCAATCAATGTATTTTTAGATATGGCTGGCAGCAGCGGCCAAGAAGTTACGCGTATCGATAAGTTGTTGTTAGATGACTATATTGCGAAAGTTGATACGATTATCTCACAGCAGTTAGACCAGATTTTACATAATCCAAACTTCCAAAAAATGGAATCAGCTTGGCGTTCATTACGTTATTTAATTAATCGCACGCCAAACAATGCCAACATCAAAATCGAAATGCTCGACGTTGATAAAGAAACCCTGCGTGATGACTTTGAAGAAGCGCCTGATACCACGCAATCAGCATTGTACAAGCATGTTTATACCTCAGATTACGACACCCCAGGTGGCGAACCGGTATCGACTATGGTATCGAACTTTGAGTTTGATTGTTCAGCGCCAGATGTTTCATTACTACAAGAAATTTCACGCGTATCAGCTGCGGCGCACTGCCCATTTATGGGCAGCGTAGGACCTAAGTTTTTCTTGAAAGACTCACTTGATGAAGTATCTAAAATTCAAGATATTGGTTCGTACATGGAGCGTGCTGAATTTTTACGTTGGAAAAACTTCCGTGAATCAGAAGATTCACGCTATATCGGCCTAGCGTTCCCACGTTTCTTATTGCGCTTACCGTATGGTGAAACTAATCCACTGCGTAACTTTAACTACCAAGAAGATGTAAACAGTGAACACCATGAGCGCTATTTATGGGGTAACGCAACGTTTGCTTTTGCCGCCAATATTATTCGCAGTTTCCATGATAATGGTTGGGCAGTTAACATTCGTGGCCCACAGTCGGGCGGTAAAGTTGAGAATTTACCACTTCATTCATTCGAAGCAGGTAAAGGCTCAGAAACTAAGATCCCAACAGAAGTATTGATCTCAGAGACTAAAGAGCTTGAATTTGCTAACCAAGGGTTTATTCCACTTAGTTATTATAAAAATTCAGACTTTGCGTGTTTCTTCTCAGCTAATAGTGCGCAAAAGCCACAAGTGCTTGAAACGCCAGAAGCAACCTCAAACGCACGTATTAACTCGCGTTTACCGTATATCTTCTTAGTATCGCGCATTGCGCATTACTTAAAAGTGTTACAACGTGAAAACATAGGTTCTAGCAAACCACGCCACGAATTAGAGCAGCAGCTTAATGATTGGTTAGGTGCGTTAGTTACGAAAATGAACAACCCAGATGAGTCGTTAATTGCAACGCACCCATTAAAAGATGCCAAAGTGACTGTTGCTGAAATTCCGGGTAACCCTGGTTATTACCGCGTTAGTACTTACATAGTGCCGCATTTCCAAGTGGAAGGTATTGATGTGCGTTTGGCATTAGTAGGGCAGATGCCTGGCGAAAAATGAACTGCCAAGCCGCCGATGAAACGCATTTAACGCAGGCTTTTAAAGTGTAAATACGTCAATTTGGTGAGTAGCTGGTTGGTGTAAAAATGTAGATGGAAAAAATTGCCCCAAGTTGGTTGCATCCAACTTGGGGCATTAAAAGGAGTTTACAAATGAAGTGTCCAAATATTAGTGGATTGGAGTTTTCTAAAAAAAATCTAGAGTATTTAGATAAAGCTAGAGAGCTCACTAAACATACTGATCAACTTACAAAAGCGCTGAGCTTCGGTAGTCTAGCTGCAATTTTTGTAGGTAATGGGGCCTTGGTTGCACAATTTAATATATCTAATACAGATTTTGCCCTGATGGCTGAATCGTTATCCTCGGTGTCAAAAATTAAAAGATATGAATTACAAAAAATTTCATATAGTGCGTATAGAAATAGTAGTTCATATAAAGAGCGAGAATTTTGGAAGGCGATGATAAATGGTTGTAAAAATGATTAAAATGGTCTGTTTACTCAGTTTGCTTTTGGCTTGTATAGCCAACGCAATAGCCAGTGATAATAAAGTGTTTTTTGCAAAGCAAAAGCTACAGGTAGCAACAATCGCATTTGAAAAGCAGATGGATAAATGTTTTTCAAATGCGAAGAAAATAAGCAGCACTGAATTACAAATCGATGGTATTAGCTTAGAAATGACAAAGACTGCTATTGATTATATGCATTATTCTGCGCTGAGTGCTTGTATGAAAATTCAGTACGAAAGCTATTTAAAAGCAGCTTATTTTTACAAAGCAGTTACGCCGAGCAAGGTGAAGAACGATATTGATAGTTTTGTTTCAAGTACTTGGGTATCTGAATTAGACGCAGAGTATAAGTTTAAGCAATTACCTAAAAGTGTACAGCAACATTTCGAAAAGTTAGCTGTTTTGCAAACTCCATTTGACGCGATGTCGCTAATACTAGAGTTAGATAATCCGTCTTTGTAAAAAATTGCCCCAAGTTGGTTGCATCCAACTTGGGACATGTTCCCCAGTGGCATGAAGCAGAGGGCTTTTTGGGGGGCATAAACATGGTTGTTTATGCCAATGCCAACTAACAGGAAACACTTCATTCTAAAAGGAGAATAATGAAATGGCAATTCCAGCGTATATGTGGTTAAAGGATGACCAAGGTAATGACATCAAAGGTTCTGTAACTGTTGCAGAGCGTGAAGGTTCAATTGAGATCCTACACTTTGATCATGAACTTCGCATTCCTACAGATAACGACACGGGTGAACTTACAGGTACACGTAAGCATGAACCGTTTGTAATTACTAAAGCGGTAGATGCAGCTACACCGTATCTGTATAAAGCGTGCTCGAACGGTCAAACACTTAAGCAACTTGAGCTTAAATGGTACCGTATCGATGACACAGGGACTGAGCGTGAGTATTTCTGCCACAAGTTGGAAGATGTAAAAATTACGTCAATCTCACCAACAATGCACAACGTAAAAGACTTAGACAAGGAGCGTTATCCGCACCTTGAAACAGTATGTTTACGTTATAAGCGCATTACTTGGACATACCTTGATGGCAACATCGAGTTCTCTGACTCTTGGACTGAAGGTCGATAAGTCGGAATTTTTAAAGGATATGCGCAAGCATATCCTTTTATCAGAGGTAAGTTCATGGCGTTATTCGATTTTTTAACTCAACCTGTCATTCGTAATGGACATCAAGGTTTTCAGACTGATGAGCAAAATAGTGTCTGTAACCATCTTAATGAGCTGCTTAATGCTCGCCGTGGGGTGTTAAAGCATTTGGCTGATTATGGTTTGCCCGATGTTGAAGATATTTACGAAGGTTTGCCTTATTCGCAACATACTTTGGCGTTTGAGGTTAAAAAATTGATTGAGAAATATGAGCCAAGAGTGCGTTATGCCAATGTTATTCCAATGGAAATACGTGAAGAAAATTGCGTGATCCGACTGGATATTCAAGCATTTCTAACCAGTGGCCAATGTATTAAGTTAAACACGCGGTTTGAATCAGGCGGTAAGGCTGATGTAATGCAGCACGCTAAAAATGGTGATTAATATTTCAATGAAAAGGATATTTTAATGCAGCAATATTTTGATGCTCAAATGCGTTTATTAACGCAGGCCGGTAAACAGTTTGCACAACATTATCCTGAGCATGCGGGCATGTTAAATATTGATGCCTTAAAAGATCGCGACCCGCATATCGAGCGTTTACTCGAAGGTATGGCGTATTTAACTGCGCACACACAAAAACGCTTGGATGAATCAGTACCAGAAGTGTCAGAGCAAGTGCTGCGTCAATTATGTCCTATTCTGCTTAGTTATTACCCTTCGAGTACGGTAGTGAAATTTAGCCCTAAGCTGGCAATGCAGAAGACCCATATGATTGAAAAGGGTCTCACATTAAAAGCAGATACCGCTGTTGTTGATCATAAAAATATTACTTTTACCACCACGCATAATCTAACAGTAGCACCATTCGATGTTGAGCATGTGCGCTATCAAGAATCACATTTAGGTGCAGAGCTGCGCATTGGTTTACGTTTTGTATGCCAAGGTGAGCGTAAAAATTATGACTTATCAAACTTGCAGTTTTATTTACGCGGCGATACCCCGTTATGTAGCTCTTTATTTAAGCTGCTGCAAACGGCAGAGAAACATGCTGAACTTGATTTTGGCCCTGCGCATTTTGAGCATAATAAAAAGCTTAAAGTAAAAGGTTGCAGTGCCAGTTATTTAAATATTGATGGGGCTCTTTTACCGAGTGCTGAGCAAAGCCATCCAGGCTATGCATTATTATTAGATTACTTTAATGCCAAAGATCGTTTTTACTTTTTAACTTTTACAGGTTTGCAAGACGTTGAGTTTGCAGATCATATAGACCGCTTTGAAATAGTTTTTCGTGGCTCAAGTAAATTACCACCCGGACACCAATTATCCCGTGAAAACCTACTGATAAACTGCGTGCCTGCAATTAATTTATTTTCCCAAGCGGCAGAGCCAATCAGAATCGAACCCAATCGTACCGACTATATGATCACCGCAGATCAAAATCGTACCGATCATATTTTCAGTTACACCGTCGATTCGGTAATGGGGCGCAACTCGCTCAGTGGTAAAACCTATGATTATACACCTCGTTATCAAAGTGTATTTGAAGATGAGAAAAAGCTATTTACCGTATTAACTAAAGATGTGGGTGCAGCTGCGCCAACTCATTACTTACAGTTGCCTTTCAATCTAAATGATGAAAAAGAAACACTATCTGTTGATTTAACTGCTTTTAATGCAGGCTGGCCTCGGCAACTACTGCAAGAAGGTGATTTAAATATTGGCGGGCGCGATATGCCAAGTATTGCCGAGGTTGAGAATGTTATTAGGCCTACTAATTATTTACCGTGCCCAGATCAACCAAAACATTGGCAGCTGATCAGCTTACTTAATGTTAAGTTTTCCCAAATAACTCAAGTAACCGAGCTTAAACGTTTATTAGTGCTATTTGATTGGTCGCAAAAAGCTGAGAATCGCTTGCGTATTGAGAGCATTCAAAAAATAACGGCTACTCCGATCAGCCAAATAAAGCGTGGAATTTTTATTAAAGGCGTAGATGTATTAATTGATATCGATGAAAGTAAGTTTGTGTGCGATGCCGATCTTTATCATTTTTGTAATATGTTGCACCAATTCTTTTTAATGTACGCACCAATTAATGAAAGTGTGCAGACTCGCGTTAATGCTATTCCTAGCTATAAAACCTGGTGTTGGGATATTGAGCCGGGCAAGAGTTATCAATTATGAGTGTGCATGAACCAGCCATAAAGCATCCCGTTTGGGCTAAATTGCCCAAACCGATTGAGCAATTAATTGCTAAGCCTTGGCAGTTTAATTTATTTAAAGCGATGAGCTTAATTGAAAAGCATTGGGCAACGCCTCACGAACTTGACAAAGGCATTAGTGAGCGGGTGATGTTTAAGCCCTATAAAGAGCTTGGCTTTCCAGCAACCGATGTACGTGCGTGTAGCTTAGATAACCAAGGACGCGGGCGACTCAGTTTATCAACGTCATTCTTGGGTTTGTATGGTGTTGATGCGCCGATGCCACATTACCTGTTAGAGCAAGCAGCAAGTGATGACGAAAGTGGTGACAGGGTTCGGCAATTTTTAGATATGTTTAATCATATTTTATATTGCCAACTTTTTCAGGCGTGGAAAAAGTCACAAATCAATGTTGCAGGACGTGGTGCAGATCAATTTGATCATTTAATAGAAGCCATTTTATCTACAAAAACAGATCAAAAAGTACAATGCGGCATTGCTAGCTTAAAACAAACCAGTGCAGCAGGCTTAACTCAACTACTTAAACATACACTTGCAGTGAAAGAGCTGCACGTTGACGATACCCGCGCTAATTGGCAAACAATTGATGCCCCAAGTACATTTGGTGATGATGCCCAAATGGTACTTGGTGGTTCTGCGGTATTAGGTAGCAAAGTATTAGTAAGTGGCAGTATTTTAACAATTGCCATCGGCCCTGTAGACAGTGAAACTGCCATTAGTTTGAACCCTTTGCATGAGCAAGGTAAAAAAATGGCGGCGTTATTAAGCACTCACTTACCAAATAATGTGCAGTGGTTATGCCAAATCAAAGTGGCTAACGAAGCTGTAGAGCAACAGGCAATCGGTGTGTCACCGTTAATACTTGGACACAACAGTTATTTAGGTAGTGCTGCGGCAAACACAACCGTACACAGCTATACCCATCTTCAATATCAACATTAGTAAGAAACCAGATTTAAGGACAAAACAATGGATGCAAAAGGCATTAAACAACTTATCGACAAGCTAAATGGCCATACCGCGACCGCGCTTGAGTCTGCTGCAGGGTTTGCTAGCAGTCGTAGTCATTTTGAAGTGCTGCCTGAACACTTACTAATTAAGTTGATGGAAGAGGGCAGTAGTGGCGATTTAGAACAAATATTTCACTTTTTTAATATTAATCAAGATGCGGTATGGCATGAGTTGCTTGACTTTTTAAATCGCCAACCTGCGGGTAACCAAAGTAAGCCGGTGTTTTCTCGTCGTTTATATGAATGGTTAGAACGCGCATGGTTGAGCGCTAATGTGCAGCATAAAAGTGATTGGATCAACGGTGCTGCATTGCTTGATGCACTCACGGAGCTATTACCTTATAGCCCTGTGCTTCAATTACCAGCGTTGCTAGATAAAATTGACTCACGCTTTTTAGCCGAAAACCTCGATAAAATTTGTCAAAACTCAAGCGAGCGTTTAAACCCACAGGCAAAAACAGCTCAGCAAACGCAAAATAATGGCCAAAGTGAAGGTGGCGGCGCGCTTGATGAATATTGTGAAGATTTAACCGAAAAAGCTAAGCAAGGAAAAATTGATCCTGTACTCGGGCGAAACGACGAGATACGCATGATGGTGGATGTGTTATGTCGTCGTCGTAAAAACAACCCGATTTTAGTGGGTGATCCGGGAGTCGGTAAAACCGCCGTAGTAGAAGGTTTTGCACAGCGTATTATTGATGGTCAAGTACCTGATGAATTAAAAGGTGTGCGTTTATTAGTCTTAGACATGGGCTTATTACAAGCTGGCGCAGGTGTTAAAGGCGAGTTTGAGCGCCGTTTAAAAACAGTAATTGACGAAGTTAAAAACTCAACCACGCCGATCATTATGTTTATTGATGAAGCACACACCTTAATTGGTGCGGGTGGCGATGCCGGTATGAGCGATGCGGCTAATTTATTAAAACCCGCTCTTGCCAGAGGTGAATTACGCACAGTGGCAGCAACCACCTGGAGTGAGTATAAAAAGTACTTTGAGCGTGATGCCGCATTAGAGCGTCGTTTTCAACTGATCAAAGTCGATGAGCCAACGGAGCAAGCTGCGCAACTTATGCTAGCGGGTTTAAAAGATAAATATCAGCAACATCATAATATCCAAATTACCGATGATGCCATTGAAGCGGCTGTTGTATTGTCAGCTCGTTATATAACAGGCCGCCAATTGCCAGATAAAGCAATTGACGTACTTGATACAGCAGCAGCTCGCGTCAGAATGTCGTTTGCAACTGATCCTGCGGCAATTGAATCTGAGCGAGAGCATATAAATTATTTACAAACTCGGATTGCCAGTATTGCCAGTGAAAGCGAGCAAGGTTTAGCTGTCGATATGGATAAGTTATTGTACTTACAGCAAGAGTTAAATACTGCACAAGATAAACTTGCTGCATTAACCAGTGCTCGTGAGTCACAAATTGCCACTTTAAGCCAGATCAACGAGTTTAAACAAGCAACCAATGCAAGCGAACAAGACAGTGCTGCACTACTTAGCTTGCGCCAAACTTTAAAAGAGCAAAACAGTCAAGATAATGGCTTATTTAGCGAAGTAGATGCTGATGCAGTGGCACAAATAATTTCTCAGTGGACCGGTGTACCTGTTGGTGCCATGGTTAAAGATCAGATCAGTAACCTCATTAATTTAGAAACGGCAATTGGTCAAGAAGTGATCGGGCAGCAAGCGGGTATGGCAAAAATTGCGCAAGCATTACGTGTCAGCAAAGCGGGGATCAGTAATGAACAAGGACCGTTAGGGGTCTTTTTACTTGCCGGACCCTCCGGTGTTGGTAAAACTGAAACAGCCCGCTGTTTAGCTAAGCAATTGTTTGGTGGCGAGAAGTTCTTAACCACTATCAATATGAGTGAATATCAAGAGTCGCATACAGTATCGCAGCTTAAAGGTTCACCTCCTGGTTATGTAGGTTACGGTGAAGGCGGTGTATTAACTGAAGCGGTAAGACAGCGCCCATACTCAGTAATTTTGCTTGATGAAGTAGAAAAAGCGCATAAAGATGTGCTTAACATGTTTTATCAAGTATTTGAACGCGGCAATATGCGTGATGGTGAAGGCCGTGAAATTGACTTCAAAAACACCGTGATCATCATGACGTCTAACTTAGGTTCAGCAGAGCTAATTGATGCATGCACACCACCAACAGTGATCGATTTGAGTCCAGAGCAAGACGATGATGTAGAACAACCGACTGAGCAGCAGCAAGCCATTAATGACGCACTCAATCCAACGGATGCACCGATTAATGAAGATGGTAGCCCATGGCAAGTGCCGTCAATTGGTGCGTTAAGTGAATTAATTAAGCCACAGTTACTACAATTCTTCGCACCAGCTTTACTTGCACGCATGCAAGTAGTGCCTTATTTAGCGCTTGATCAAGATGCACTGCAAGCAATTGTTAGTTTAAAACTAGAAGCGATTGCTAAGCGTCTTGCTACAAATCATAAAATGCAACTGCGTGTTGATGCAAGTGTATTGAGTAAGTTAACTCAGCAATGCCAGCTTTCAGACAGCGGTGCTCGGATGGTAAATGCAGTCATTGAAAGACAAATTTTACCGGGAATTGCTAAATCTATTTTGGAATATATGGCGCAAGAAGATATGCCAGATATTTTAACGTTAACGGTTGATGAGCAAGACGAAATCACCGCAATATTTGCCGATAACGCCTAATTTAATAGATAAAAAAGGATTGAAAATGGGACTCATGGACATCTTTAGTGAACATAAAGCGAATACCAGTCATTTTAGCGTAAGTATACAAGGCTTACCTGATGGCATGGTGCAGGTAACTGACTTCACATCAATTAATGATAGCTTATGTGAAGACTATGAATTTAATATTCAAGTATTGAGTCAGGAACATTTAACTGCGCAAACGTTGCTAGGTAAAGATGCCAGTTTGAGTTTAGTGTGGTCTATGACAGATCGGACTATCTCAGGTTTACTAAGTCGTTTTGTAGCCCATGGTAAAAGTCACCAAGGTTATCATTACACGTTAGTGTTGAGTTCTTATTTAACTTTACTTAAGCATCAACATTCCAATCGTGTTTTTACAGCGATGGATCCCGCTGCCATTATTAAAAGTGTGTTTAATAAAGCGGGCTTCCCAATGCAAAAATTTAGCATGCAAGCCAGCGGCCCTAGCCTCGATATGACAGTGCAATATAACGAAACTGATTATGAATTTGTTACGCGTTTAATGCGTAAACATGGCTTTGTTTATAGTTTTGTTGAGCAAACTGACGCGGATTGCACTTTTAAAGTATGCAATAGCAGCAAAGATATTGCGGCTCTGTTTGATGAAGTAAACTTAAGTTATGTGCCACCATCTGGGCAAGTACGTACTAGCGAAACAATCTTCGCAATTAGTCGCCAAGCCCAACTTCAGCCGCAAAGTATTGCGTTAAACGATTATAACTACCGCGCACCAGGTAATTTACAGGTATCGGCGCAAAATAGCGCTTCGCAACCAGGATTTGGTGAAGACAGTCATTATGGTAATAACTATGCAACTTCTGGCGAGGGCAATACGCTTGCTAAAACGCGTCAGCAAGCGTTTGATTGTCAACGAGAGCAATTGATTATCGACAGTGATTGCAGGGCGCTTAGACCAGGAATGATTTTAACTATTTATGATCATCCAGATCATAATGGCCAATATTTGGTTGTGCGTGTTGATCATAAGGGTAGCCAGCAAGCAGGTGTGGAATATGGCGCTAACGTAAAAGGCTTAACTTATAAAAATCAGGCGTACTTGGTCCCATCGGATCAACAGTTTAAAGCACAGTTACTTCCAGAAAGACGTGTATTTGCAACTTTTAACGCACTAGTAGAGCAAGAAATTGATGATGATGGTAATTACGTAGTAAAACTGCCATTTAATCAAGATGGTGAAGGCCAACAAAGCCGCCCAACACGCTTAATGCAACCTTATGGTGGCAGTGGTCATGGCATGCACTTTCCGCTTACACAAGGTACTGAGGTATTAGTTTGTGGCGAAAATGGCGATTTAGACAGACCCATTATTTTAGGTGCGTTATACAACCAAAATGCACCTAACCCAGTTACCAGCCAAAATCCGACCGAGAATAAGCTCGTTACTAAAGCTGGCCACAGTTTAATAATGGATGATAAAAAAGGCGAAGAAAAAATTAGCCTTGCTAATAAAAATAATAAAAACCAACTATTACTCGATGCCACCAATGGCGCACATCAAGCAACGCTTAAGTCTGTAGATGGCGATGTAAAAATATCAGCGAAAGAAAATCTGCAATTTGTTGCTGAAAACGACGCCACCTTTACGGTTGCCAATGACTTTACTACGCGGGTAGAGAATAACTTGCAAATGCAAACCCGCGAAGGGGATATCACAGTAACATCGGCGGCAGATTTAACCCTCAAAGCCACCTCAAACACACGTATTGAAGCAACCGATGGCAGCTTAGAGCTTAAAGCGGATCAAGAGCTTAAATTACAAGGTGAACAAGATGTTAGCGCATATTCGGTTGACGGCAATTTAGAACTGCAAGCCCCCAATGGCGATATAGAAATTAGTAGTGGCGCAAATATTACCATTAAAGCGGATGGTCAAGGATCACTGCAATTGAGTCAAGGCGGTGCGAGTATTGAAATTGATGCCGGTGGTAACTTAACCATTGATGCGACAAGTATTACTTTATCGGCCAGTAATATCGCCGTGAAAGGCAGTGCAATTAGTAATAACTAGTTGAAAAGGAGTTTATTATGAGCGCTCAGATCCAAAGTATATTCAATCACGATCAACATTTAGCGTGTGTGAGTCGTGTCGACAGTTTTGGCCGTGTAAAAGCGGTATTAATTAATAATGTTGAACATCAAGTTATTGCGCAAGGCGCACATGTCAGCATCGCAGAAGTAGGGGCTAATGTATTACTTGTACATAGCGCACAAGGCTTTATTGTAACGGCGCTCTTAGCGCAAGCGGATCAAGCACCTGCCGCGCAAATTAATAATTCGCAAGGGCATATCGTTATTGAAGCCCAGCAAAGTGTTAGCCTACAAACGGCCAAGGGTAGTGTTGAGGTATATGCAGACGGCACTATCGTGCTTGAAGGGCAAGATATTACAGCAAACAGCGAGCAAGACCTTACCTTGGCTGGCTGGCCAATTAGGCTTAATTAGCACTATGTTCGCACCTGTATATAAAGTAAAACTTCATAATCAGCGCCTCACCACCTTGTTAAAGCACCGGCAAAAGCTGTTGCAGCAAGGGGCGTTTTCGTTGGCACGTTTTAGCGTGATCGACACGCAAATGCTCAATCATTTATATACCTTAAGTGAGTTGGCAGGCGAAGCGCCAACAGATTATTTTTCAGCGCAAAACTTAACCCAAGTAAGCGAGTTAACATGGCAGGCTTTGTGTGAACTTGCACAGCAAAATAGCGAACATAGTGAAGTATATCGTTTAATAGCGGCTGATTTATTCATTACTGCTATTGATGACTTTACTGCCTACTTTCATAGCTTAAGAGGCAGTGAGCAATTAGCGCAGTGTGAATTACTTCAACATAATTTAAAGCATTGGCAGCTTAACGATTTAAAAGCGCTACGCACCAGTGTACTTGAAGGTAAAGAAAAACCCCAAAACGTGGTTAAAACCTTATTATTTTCACAACCTCTTACAACCAGTGAATTACTCGCAGCGGTATTACACAAAGATTTTGAGATTGCCTTTGCTGCGTTAGTAAATAGTTATTGTGCAGGGCATGACGATGTAAGCGATAAGCTATTTAAAGTGTTTGCAAAAACCGCAGATGAACAGCAAAAAGCACAATTACTCGCTTTAGCGGGTTTACTTAATGACACGCGTTGGTACGAACCCTGTGCATTATTTTGCAAAGCAAATCCAGAGCACTGCTCGTTTGTATTAAGTCATTTTGTTTATAAACAAGCGCTGCCATTGGTAATGGATTTAATGACCATCGCAGTAACACAACCAAGTGCTTATGCAGCGTGGCTCACATTAACAGATAGGCCGCTTGCCAAAGCTGAAAAAATGTCAGTCGTCAGTGATAACAATGCAGTAAAACCGCAAAGCGGCATTAACCTTGATGATGCCGAGCACGTAAGGCAAGCGTTTGCAATGCAAGCAGGTGAGCAACTTTTAATGGGCATTAGTTTTACCAAAGCCAATAGCGCACAAAAACTCGCTAAATTAGCAGGCTCTTTAGTACAACGTGTTATTGCCCCTCATTTTGATTTAACAAGTGCATGTGGTTTATTTCATGTCCAGCAAAGTGCATCGCAGTGGCAATTACTGTTAAGTGAAAAAGTGGAGAACGTTCATGCTTCATAATCTTTCTCCTTGGCAAGCCAGCACGTTTAGCGGCTGGTTAGAAGACAGTACTGAAGGTCAAGTGGTGGTGGTAAAACAAAGCTTTGAGTTTGATGAGCAAGGCAACGTTACAGCCATTGAACCCGGTCCTGAGATTGTTATTGCTGATGATTACCAAGGCGATCCTAACAGCTCACCGATTTGTGAAGTAAACGAGCAGGTGGCTTTTAAGTATGGCTTTGAAGTATATGGTAATTGCACTGCTTATCCGCCAAAAGGAAAAGACGCGCGCGTTATTGAGGTTGAGCTGGGTCTTGATTCGCCTTCGCAACCTTTGTTTAAAAAGCGTTTACGTGTAACCGGAGCGCGTTATTGGCGACGTTCGTTGCTTGGACCAGTAGCTACAGATCCAGATATTATTACCCCAGTGGCACTCAATTATATGCAGGCTTTTGGTGGCAAAGAGCTAAATAACGAGAGCAACACGTTCTTAGAAAACCCAATCGGCCGTGGTTTTAAACTTAAAAATAAGCACGCGGTTGGCCAGCAGTTACCCAGTGTTGAATACGCTAACTCATTACTTAGAAAACCTAGCCACAGCACACCGGTCGCAAGCTTTTCGGCCATACCAAGCCATTGGTCGCCACGAGTTGAACGCTTACCAGAAATAGACGAAACAGCACTTATGGCGGGAGAGTACCCGTTTAAAACAACACAGCCAAAAGATTTATACAACACAGCGCCCATTGATCAGCAAGTTGCAGCCGAGTTTGGCAAAGGCTGGGCGTTTCAGTTAACAGGGCTTTATCCATTACAACAATACGGACAACAACAACGTATAGAACTGCCGTACCAAAAACCTATTGTGGAAGTGGTAAATACACTAGCCCGCGAGCGGCTAACCATGCGCTGCGACACCTTAGTAATTGATTCCGACGCCCAGTGTTTTTCTCTGCTTTGGCGCGGTCATATTAGTCTTGAAAAAGTAGGCGCAAATAGTCAAATACTCGTTGCCTCAGAACAAAATAGCGGTAAAGAAAATTAATATGAAACAACTTACTTTTGACAGTCTTTATCATATTAATGCTGCCGGCTGTACATCAAGCAGCTTGTATACTGCAGTGGCTAATAAAATGCTTTTTTCTAAACCAAGTAAGGCATTAATTCGATGTGATATTAGTTTAGATGCGCCGTATATTTTTGTTGAAATAGACGAACTTGCGCAACTCGATAGAGTCACGCGCTGTTTATTAATGCTCTCGCACCTACTTGAGCAAGTTGATATAGCCACGTTAAGGCAAACAAACCGCATTAGCCAAATTGTATTTTTACTGCCCGTTGATGAAATTGAACAGCCACTGATAAGCGATGAAACACTCGCTGAGCTACTCCAAGAGTGTATTGCAGAACAAATACCCGCCTATTCACAGATGCCAACATGTGACTTAACCACCATAAACAACGACACCTTAGTAATCGCTGTGGATTCATGTAATAGCTATCAATATGTGAGTGAACAAGCTAAACGCTGCACCGTGCAAGTATTAAACGGCCCACCGGGCGTTATATATGGCGAAGGTGGATATGCACTGTTAATACACCCGCAAGGCAAGCTTACCGCGCAATTATATGACGGCCAAATGACGGCTCAATTAGCACAGGCCAATTGCACCAGCCAAGACCGTTATTTATTTGTGGGCGAACAATCACTTACTTGGCAAAAAAAATGGTTTGCTTACACACAAAAATTGTACAAAAAAAGCCAGCCGCTCATTGAGTGTGCAGAGTTAGCAACGACGATAGGCCATCAAGGTAATGCAAACTCATTAGCGGCACTTACACTAGCACAAAGCTATTTATGCAACCCGCTTACGCGCTCACTTGAGCAGGTATTTGCTATTTTTAATGCACCTAATGAGCAGCTAGTCAAAATTTCAAGGAGTGAAAAATAATGCCTTATATTAACGCCGCAGCAGGCAAACAAACAGGCAGCGTACAATATGATATTGATGCGCTGAGCGCTGATGTGCGCACCGGTGGCTCAGTAACATGGCGACATAACAACTCAACATTGCTAGGGCTTAACAATAGCGCCCGCAGTAATGGTGCGCTAGGTAAAGCTAACGGTATCGCTATTTTTGAAGATAAAGCCAGTGGTGACGCCGCCTTTTTAGCTGAGATTGCCAGGCCAAAATACCGCGAGAAAACCCTCGGTGAAATGGTAAATATTTTTATACCTGATTATATTATTCCACCGCCACAATGGGATAGCCAAAAAAACGAACCTAGGCTGCCATGGAATGAACCGCAAACTAATATGGATGTAAATAAACCCGTTAGTAACGCGCAAGCATTCTTAGATTTAGTATCAACGCATTTAGGTTGGCAAGCCGGTAACCAAGAGCAGCTTATTAAAGATACAGCTTCACAAGCACCACAAGTACAAGCTGTATCGGGGCAAAATGTGCTGATAAATGGTCGCACCGCTGTACATCAAGATAGTGGCGGTAAACTTATGACGGTGGATGTCTGCTTAACCACAATTGGGACTAGCGTTGTACCAATTCCATACGCAAATAAAGCGCAATCAAGTGACGTTACAGATGTTGCCAGCTCAGTAAAAGTCAATGGCAATGGCGCCGCTAATATAAATAGCACTTTTTCACAAAGCTCAGGTGACTCCCCTGGTGATAAAAAAGGCGTCGCGAGTAAGAAAAACGACGGTGAAGCTGAATTTATCATGGGCTCGTTTAATGTATTAATTGAAGGTAAACCCGCTGTACGCCAAGGTGACCCGATGATCTCCAATTCTAAAAACACCCCACCTGCGCCACTTATGCAATCAGGCGGCCCCGCACCAAGAGGGTTGAGCGTGCAAGTGAGGGATAGTTTGGCAGATAGACAAGGTGACAAACAAATAGTTATTAAAATATCAGGATCTGAAAAGTTAGATGAAGATGGAGTGTCAATCGTATGAGTGATGTTTGTAGCCCAGATCAAGTTTTAACTAAAGCCGCGCATCGAGAGCTTGTATTTGAAGGGATTGGTTCGGATGAAGAGAATTTATCACTTATTATTCGCGATGACAAAAATCCGAACGAAACAGACAAAGTCTATAAAATCCCTCTTTATCAAGCAAGAGCACAGCAAACAGGATCGAATGTTGCTGATATAGAATTAGTTTGTACCTACCCAATGATTTACGATACAAAAGATGAAAGCGATGATTATATTTCTAACTTATCTGCTGGGTATGTATATGTTTATGTAGATGGTTATCTATGGCGTGAACTTCAGGTTATTGTAGAAGAATGTGGTGTGGTTAAATTTAGAGATGTTAATTTAGCTTACCAGAAAGGTTTTTTACCATGGAAAAAAAATAAAAATAAAGCGTACGCAAAACAAGGAAGGCGAGACGCAACAGGGCAAGCGCTTAGCTCTATCATTGTCCCCAATAAGATTAAAGGTGCACAGTGTTCTGTTGAAATGGCATTCTCAGAAGTGCAATGGTCGTGGTCACAAATCTTAAAGTTAGGAGGAATGAATCCATCAGACCCAAGGCTAAATTATGGTGACCCATTAAGCAGTGAAGAAAGAGATTGCCCAAACAGAGGTGTTTCAACCACTGCTCGCAATAAAAGAATGCAGAGACTAGATAACTTATCTGACTTTGAAAATGGGTTCACACAGACGGGTATTATTAAAAATGGTGCGAAAATTCACCGCAAAATCCCACATATCGCAGCAGATAAATTCGCTAAAGTTATTTTAAATAATGGACTGTCTGTTGTTAGAAATTACGTTGATGCAATTTTAAAATTACAAGTTGAAATTGCCAGTACACTTTATGAGGTAAAAGGTGTAGAGCTTGGCCCCGATGGCCAAGAAGTTATTAAAGATCCCATTAAAAAAGCAAACTTTGAACTTGCTGAAAAGATGATAAACCGTTTTTATCAAATGAATGATGCCATTTTAGACGGTGATATTACCATCAAAGGTGATAAAGACGCGCAGAGACTTCAAGCTGAGCAACTCAAATTTGCAAATAAAATAAAAAATTGGCGTTCTAGCTGCTTAAATGAAACAAACTTAAAAACGTTTTTAAAATATGATCGTTTATTAGCCCTAGCGGATGAGATAAAAAGTCAGCAGCTAGTGCTTATCGAAATTTTAGAACAAGATATTAACACTGTTAAGTTTGTGCATTGTATGGAGGATTTTGCATATCATTACAACGCACATTATGCGTCGGGCTTTGATGTAATAAAAGATATTGCTTTAGTATTAAAAATTCACCCAGCGAGTCAGTTTCCAACAATCATACTCGATAAAGGGGATTGGGATAACTTAACAACATCTACAACCACCTCCTCTATTATGTTAAAACTTGTAGGTGAACACCCATCAGAGCCAGCGCATCCTATTTCTGAATTATTTTTTGGTAAGCCGAAAAAACCTGCAACGGCAACTAAGCCCGCCGGTATAGAACTAGACCCACAAGATCACAGTGATAAATTCAATCCCAAATTTAGTATTGAACGCATCCAAATGGTTGCAGAAGATAACTCCTTTAACGAAGGTGACAAGGAAGCAGTTGAACAAATCGGTAGGCGACTAGCACAAGCACTTATGGGGATGGCGACAGGGTATTTAGATTTATCACTCATCGCAAGCGCCAACCAAGGGCAAGCACAAACAGCTGCTGCATTTAATAAACAAGTCCAAAGCGAAAAGTCAGCGGGTATAGCGCAACAAGAGCAGTTAAAAAAACAAGCTGAATTACAAACAGCGCAAAAGCAGAAATTAAAAGCAAAACTGAGCCAAGCAGAGCAAGTATTAGCTAATAAAGTTAAAGGGCTAAATAAAACAGATGCAGAATATAGAAGACAACATGCTTTAGCTAAACCTGAAATTGACAAATTAAAAGCTGAACTTGGCGCGGTTGATAGCAAATTAAATAAAGCACAAAAATCATTACGCAATATAAATAATAAATTGGCTCATATTGAATTAGAGTTAGCGCAAACAGGCAGTGCTAAGTTAAGTAAAAATAAAGGTTTAATGGCAGCGCTACGAATAATAAATCAATTAGAGAATGGTCAATTTACCGTACTTGAAATGACTGCCCAAGATTACCATAACGGTAAGTTTTCAAAAGGGTTTATTCCCCTAAATGCAAGAGCAAGGGCTGAGATTGCGCAAGAATTAAGTAAAGAAATTAGGGATCTAGTGCGTGCGCAAAATCGTAGTCGTACAAACATTACCACCGCACGCGGGCCAATCAATGCCACGGTAGATGATGTTATGCATTTGCGAAACAAACTAACCCACCTACTGGACATAGCAGATAAAGCCCAAGGTGTCTTAGCGGGGGAAGGGGCATCACAACTAAAGCTTGATGTTATCGCATTAAAAGAAACGGTCGATGCAAAGCAACTAAATGTTACATCACTAAAAGATGAAATTGCGCAATTGGAAAACAATCAATTAAAGTTAGCGGATGATGTACGCACAAACCAACGTTTAAACCAAAAGCTAGCTGAACTTGCAACGGCGACTGAGCATTTAGCGAATCAAAGGTTTTTATCCAATACAAGTGTAAATAGGTTAAGTCGCGCAAATATTGGTATTTTGGGTGCAGTTGGCTTATTTGAGGTATTAAATTTAACCCGAAGTATTGAGCAGTTCGAGTTAACGGCTAAAAGCGTAAAAGTGTTTGCTGGTGGCGCACTCGATTTTACCGCTGTGGTACTGACCCTTGTTCGTGAATCCTATGTAATGAAATACGGTATGCCAACAGGTGAGCAAATGACAGCCTTAATAAGCGGTGATTTAAGTGTACCGCAAGGGGTTCGACGTGTTTATTGGTACTCAGTATCTATGTATGCCGCGAATATTGTTGCGTCAATTTACAGTGGTGCTACGAGCTTTATAGATGGCTACGATGCCATTAAACGAGGCGATAATGACGCCGCGTTTGGTTTATTAACCATTGGGGTCGGTTTTACTTTGATGACGGTGGGTGACGCCATTGCACTAAGAGGTCTCCTTTTAGGAATTAAAGTGGGTTCACGATTAGGCTGGATTGGCCTGATTATTGTGTTGGTTGGTGCTGTTATTTACTATTTATTTGTTGATGATGAAATAGAAGCCTGGATGAAAATCAGCCCGTGGGGCACAGATGCCTATGGCGATGATAACAGTAGTAGTTGGAAAACACGCCCTGATTATGCCCTACAAGATTTTGCGCAATTAACCATAGCGCCACAAGTACACAGTGATAATGTAGAAAAAGAGCAAGATATACATACTATTGCAACTGAGCGAGGTGCTATTACTACCTATGAAGATCCCACAGAAGCATATTTAATTTTAACCTGCCCAACAAACACGGCGTTTAATTTCATTGATGTTGAGCTTGACGTTAAACAAAGAGATAAAAAGAATGATGAATACCAAAATCTCGTTTTAGGTGATAGCGTTGGGCAAGGTCAAAATTGGCGACAAACATTTTGGGATAATGTGTTAGTGACTGATTTATCAAGTGGGCAAGGTGTACGGCTCGATGTAAATCAGTATAACTGCGCCGCCATATTTAAAGCGCTCAACACAACCAGAATCACGTTTAGACTACGTGTTAAAACGTATCCGAAAGGTAAAGGTGCGTCAGTGAGCACAGCCTTTGAAGATAATAAGTTTATA
>NZ_JACJDM010000051.1:0-35308 GCF_014163545.1 Pseudoalteromonas sp. SR45-6 | reverse complement strand
GTAAATTGCGCGCCGTTTTTTATTAAAGTTGCTAAATGCAGCAACAAAAGCAAACGAAAAGACCATCCTTCCTAAGTATACCTCCTAAATTAGCCTGAAAATGTTGGTGACGACATTCCTTGACGCTAGCAGCTGTGGCTAATAGTCTAAGTAAACAGCCCGTCTTCTATTATGGATCAATATGCAGAATCAAGGCCTAGCACAGCAACTATTTTTGGCAAAGCAGGTGAGGGAGCACGAAGCAAAAGCAGCGACCTTGGCAGGCGTTAGCATGTTCACTTTGATGGAGCGCGCAGGGCATGCGGTATTCTCGCAGTGTATCGAGCATTTTCCGAATGCTCAGCGCTACTTTATTCTGGTCGGTTATGGTAATAATGCGGGCGATGGCTATATTGTGGCAAGCCTTGCCAAGCAAGCCGGTAAAGAAGTCATTGTACTTGCAGCCGATACCAGTAGACATCTCACCGGGGATGCGCTTACAGCTCAGCAACGTTGGCAAGCATTGGGGGGCGAAGTTGAAAGTTACACGCAAGGTCGCCTCAATAATGCCGATATTATTATTGATGGTTTGTTAGGTACCGGAATTAATAGTCAAGTTCGTCGGCCATTTTTAACGATGATTGAAGATGCCAACGCGCAACCTAGCGCAATAGTGGCAATTGATTTACCTTCAGGCATAGACGCCGACACCGGGCAGCCACTTGGCATCGCTATTCAGGCTACTATTACCGTTACTTTTGTGGGGATTAAACAAGGCTTAGTAACCGGTGCCGGGCGAAGTGCTGCAGGAAAAATCATTTTTAATGATTTAGGGATCGCAGAATCATTTACCAAGTTAGTGGATGCTAGCGCAACACTTATCAATATCACTAGTTTCAAACCACTTGCTGCACGAAGTCGCAATAGCCATAAAGGGAACCACGGAAAGCTGTTATGCGTCGGTGGGAATCAAGGTACTAGCGGGGCCATTCGTTTATCAAGTGAAGCAGCACTTCGTACAGGTGCTGCAATGGTGCGTGTTTATACTCATCAAAGCAGTGTACAAGTCGTTAGTAGTGGTCGCCCTGAATTAATGGTCAGTTGCGACAGTTTATCCGCAGCCCTTGCATGGGCAAATTGTGTCATTATTGGTCCAGGTCTTGGTCAGGATAGTTGGGCGCAAATCGCATTTGAGCAGGTTATACAATATTGCTTAGCAAATAATTTACCATTAGTTATTGATGCTGATGGCTTAAATTTGTTGGCTAAGCATGTTTTAGAGTATCGCCTTAAAAATTGCATAATAACCCCGCATGCTGGTGAAGCCTCACGGCTAATGAAAGTTTCAATTGCTGAGATTGAAGCAAATCGCTTTCAATCTGCTACGGATTTAGCTAAACGTTATACCAGTACCAGTGTGCTGAAAGGCGCGGGTAGCCTGATCGCCAACGGGCAGCAAACTTGGTTGTGCGAAAATGGTAATCCAGCGCTTGCCGTTGGTGGCAGTGGTGATGTGCTTACCGGCATCATAGGTGCGTTACTTGCTCAAGGTTTCGCTGTTGATCAAGCCGCATGTTACGGTGTGACATTGCACGCTAAAGCAGCCGATATTTTGGCAGAACGCGAAGGGGAGCGCGGCATGTTGCCAAGTGATTTATTTGCGATTGTCAGGCAGCTCATTAATGGTAAATAGCGGTTAAATATACTTTTTGGTCACTATTTTTAGGAACTCGTTTTGCTAAATACAGCACAGTCCCTATACTCTAATTTGCGCGGCTATTATTTACTACTGAGGTAAAAAGAAGATGTTGATACAAAAAAAAATGTACCTAGGGAGTTTTCTGCTGCTGTTGTTTGCTTTAATTATTCTGTCAGGAATAATGCAGCTAGTTGTTACGCCAATCATTAAAAATGACGCTATATCCAGCGCAAAATTACAAGCAAAGGTGATCGGCGAATCGTTAGCAAAAGATTTAGCTAAAAGTGCCACCTTAACGCAAAGCTTAGCCGTGGTAGCCGAGACTTTGCCATTGCAGCAAGCGGCCTTTATTGAAAATATTGCTCCTTTGATTGCAAGTGGCAAAGGTATTGCGGGTGGTGGTATTTGGCCTGAGCCGAATAAAATGCTGCCTTCAGCAGCAAAGGCATCTCTTTTCTGGGCGAAAACAGGTAATGGCCAATATAAACTTTTAGATGATTATAACCAGCCCGACAGCAGCGCGTATCAACAAGAAACCTGGTATAAAAATGCCATTAACGCTAATCGGGGTGAGTGCGTTTGGTCCGAAGCTTATGTAGACACGGTATCGAATGTACCGATGGTTACCTGTTCCGTGAAAATAATCCGTGATAACCAATTTTGGGGGGTTGCCACTTTAGACGTTGAACTGGCATCTATCGAAAGCTCATTGATCGCAGAGAACAATGCTACGGGCACCTATAACTTTATTTTAGATAGCGCCGAGCAACTGGTATCGATTCCATCGATACGCAATACTAATTTAGCAATGATGAGCCTTACTCAGGTTGCCAGTAAAGACAGTAGCTTAAAGCCGTTGGTCAGCGCCTTGCAAAACAGTAATACAACTGTTGCTGAATTTGCCAGTGGTGTGGTTAATAATGACCAATCTATTTTAGTAACTTACTCATTGGCAGAGCAAAATTGGCGCTCCGGGGTTATTATTCCTGCCGCAATTGCCAAGAAAACCGTTAACACCCTCACTTATTATTTATACAGTTCATTTATCGCCCTTATTCTCGCTTTTGTATCAGTATTACTGATTTTTGGTAATCGCCTGGTGCAGCAAATTAACACCACCACAGAGCAAGTTAGAATGTTGGTGCAAGGTCGCACGAATTCAAAACTGGCGGTGCGCGGAAGTGATGAAATGAGCCACTTATGCGAAGCGATTAATGATTATGGCGATCATCTGATTAAGATTTTAGAACAGATCCAAGCAGAAGCCGCTGCGGTTAAAAACAACGCTGAAGCGATGGATACCTTAAGTAATAACAGCCAAATTCGTACCCAAGAGTTGATGGAAGAAAACAACATGTTGGCTGAGGCAATTCATGAAATGTCGATAGCAGCCTCATCAGCCTCACAAGATGTTTTGAGCGTTGCAGATATTACTACGCAATCAGCTGATTTAGTGAATTCTGGTTTTGATGTTATTGAGAAGAATGCCGAATCAATCCAGTTATTATTTGATAAATTAACGGAATCATCAGATGCCATTTCACGGATTGCACAAGACTCAAAACAAGTGGGCTCGGTGCTTGATGTGATCATGAATATTTCAGAACAAACTAATCTACTTGCGCTTAATGCTGCCATTGAAGCCGCTCGAGCAGGTGAATCAGGACGTGGTTTCGCGGTAGTGGCTGATGAAGTTAGAACCTTGGCACATCGTACTCAGCAATCGGCTGGCGAGATTGAAACCATGATCAGCCAATTGCAAGAAGCCGCTAGTCGAGGGGTTAACGTTATTGGGCAATGCCGTGAATACTCTGAAGTAGTGAACGAGCGCTCAGCAACAACACGTGCACAGTATGAAAGTATTGTTACCGCGTTTAATGATATTAAAGAGCGTTCATCAAGCATTGCCGTAGCGACTGAAGAGCAATCACAGGTAACCGAAAATGTGAAAAACTTGGCAGAGCGAATTCGTGAGATCTCTGTGCAAAATGCCAGTGATGCTGAAGAATTTCGTAGCGTCAGCAAAGATTCAAATAGCCAAGCACAGCGTTTATATCAAATTAGTCAGCAATAATGTGATTCATTGATAGTGTTTTTCAAGCATCGTTAGCTGAGAATCTCAGCGCGATGCTTCACCTTCGTCCTCTTCTGGTGGATCGCCGGAGTCTTCTTTGCGTTTACGTTGCTCTTGTTTGGCTTTTTGTACATTCTCAAGTTGCGGGGGTGGAATAGGGAATAACGAAATAAGCGCAAAGAACGACAAAAATAAAAAAGCCCCTCGTGACATGGTTTTACCCCAAGCGACAATTTTCATCATGGCCCAAAACACAATCAGCAATAATTTTCATCATGGCCCAAAACACAATCAGCAATAATATGCTCACTACAAGCCAATGCAGCAGTAATGTTCCAAGACTGACCTTATCTAATAAATCCATTTGTGTTTAATATGGTTACTAATAGTTAGTTAATGAGGGTTAATTGAGCAATATCAAGTCAACCAGAGGTTCCATATTAAGCCAGTAGGTTGTGATTTATCGCGATTAGTGACCTCTCACTGACTGCTTTTAATTTAATTGTAGTAAGTCCCATTTATTACCATACAAATCTTCAAATACCACAACGGTGCCGTATTCTTCTACGCGGGGCTGTTCATTAAAGTTAACGCCATTTTTTTGCATTAATTCATAATCTCGCCAAAAGTCATTGGTATGTAAAAATAAAAACACTCGGCCGCCAGTTTGGTTGCCCACAGCCTCTAACTGCTGTTGAGTACTTGCTTGTGCGAGTAATAAATTAGTGCCATTAGAGTTCGGTGGTGATACTAATACCCAGCGTTTACCATTACCCTGATCAGTATCTTCGATTAAATCAAACCCCAGTTTTTGAGTGTAAAATGCAATCGCATCATCATAATTCCCTACAACTAATGCCATGCTACCTATATGCTGTTTTATGTTTGTCATTGTCCTAACTTGAAATAATGCAGTGCTTAAAGATGCTTTTTAGCATATAAGAAAATATAACCCGAGGACAAAAGACTGGTACGTTAAGTGCGGTGCTAGATTTATCAGTAGATCTGACTTCAGTCAGAAAGCTTTTCCCGATAAATCTGGACTTACGTGTGGCTGGCGCTAGGTTTTAAACTTATTATCTTTAAAAACAAAACCCAGCTTTCACTGGGTTTTTAATAACACTAAATATTATCGATGTAACTCACCGGCTCGTTCTGGCTGATAAGTGATTGCTTTTATTTTTACTTTTATGAGACCGCCACTTGGTTTTGGCCATTCAATTTCATCACCTTGCGATAGACCAAGTAAGGCGCTACCAACAGGGGCTAAAATTGATATTTTATCAGCACTTGCATCAGCATTTTTTGGATACACTAAGGTCTTAGTGAATTCTTCTTGGGTCGATTCAACGATAAAGTTTACCGTTGAGTTCATAGTAACCACTGTCGAAGGCACATCTTTTGGCTCAACGATTGTTGCGCGGCCAAGTTCAGCTTCAAGTTCTTTTTCGCCAGCAAAGCTTCCTGCTGGTAATGATTCCATTAAATCATACAATCTATCAGCATCGAGTGACGAGATGATCAGTTCAGGCTTTTTATTCATCTTAATATCCTTAATTATGTCTTATAAATAAAATTAACTCTGAGTATGGTTTTGGCATACAGTTAAAAAGCACTGCAATACGCTGGAGTCATTTTATTTGCTACTTTATCGTTGCTCTTAAAGCTAAAAACCCAGCCGAAGCTGGGTTTTTATTTTAGCTAGATGGTTAGGAGATGAATTACATCATGCCGCCCATACCACCCATGCCGCCCATGCCTCCCATATCAGCGCCGCCAGCTTCATCCTTTGGGATTTCAGCTACCATTGCTTCAGTGGTGATCATAAGGCCAGCAATCGAGCCTGCAAATTGTAGTGCAGAGCGCGTTACTTTTGTTGGATCTAGGATACCCATTTCAATCATGTCGTTGTATTCGCCAGTTGCTGCGTTGTAACCGAAGTTACCCGTGCCGCCTTTAACTGCGTTAATAACAACAGACGCTTCGTCACCTGCGTTGGTAACGATTTGACGAAGTGGTGCTTCCATAGCACGTAGTGCTACTTTGATACCGTGGCTTTGATCTTCGTTGTCACCAACTAAATCAACAAGTTTGCTTGCTGCACGTACTAGTGCAACACCACCACCAGGCACTACGCCTTCTTCAACAGCAGCGCGAGTTGCATGAAGTGCATCTTCAACGCGGTCTTTTTTCTCTTTCATTTCGATTTCAGTAGCAGCACCTACTTTGATTACCGCAACACCGCCGGCAAGTTTAGCCATGCGCTCTTGTAGTTTCTCTTTATCGTAGTCTGATGTTGCTTCTTCGATTTGTGCTTTGATTTGCGCAACGCGACCGTTGATGCCAGCTTCTTCGCCTGCACCATCGATGATAGTTGTATCATCTTTAGTGATAACTACGCGCTTTGCAGTACCTAAATCTTCAACTGTTGCTTTTTCAAGTTCCAGGCCGATTTCTTCAGAGATAACCGTACCACCAGTTAATACTGCGATATCTTGTAGCATTGCTTTACGACGGTCGCCAAAACCAGGCGCTTTAACTGCTGATACTTTAACGATACCGCGCATGTTGTTAACAACTAGAGTAGCTAGTGCTTCGCCTTCAAGGTCTTCAGCAATGATAAGTAATGGTTTGCTTGCTTTAGCAACGGCTTCTAATGTAGGTAGCAACTCACGAATATTAGAGATTTTTTTATCTACAAGTAGAATAAATGGGTTATCTAATTCAACAGCGCCTTTTTCTGCGTTGTTGATGAAGTATGGAGATAAGTAACCACGGTCAAACTGCATGCCTTCAACAACATCTAGTTCGTTTTCAAGTGATTGACCTTCTTCAACAGTGATTACACCTGAATTACGGCCTACTTTTTCCATTGCTTCTGCAATGATGTCGCCAATTTCTTTATCAGAGTTAGCTGAAATAGTACCCACTTGAGCGATTGCTTTTGCATCGGCACATGGTACTGAAAGTTCTTTTAGCTCAGCAACAGCTGCGATGATTGCTTTATCAATACCGCGCTTAAGGTCCATTGGGTTCATGCCCGCAGCAACCGCTTTTAAGCCTTCGTTTACAATTGACTGTGCTAATACTGTTGCAGTAGTTGTACCGTCACCGGCTGCATCGTTTGCTTTAGATGCAACTTCTTTAACCATTTGTGCGCCCATATTTTCAAACTTGTCTTCAAGTTCGATTTCTTTTGCCACTGATACACCATCTTTAGTGATCACTGGAGAGCCAAATGATTTGTCTAGGATTACGTTACGGCCTTTAGGACCTAAAGTTACACGAACTGCGTTTGCTAAGATGTTTACGCCAGCTAGCATTTTAGCGCGTGCGTCACCTGCAAAAAGTACTTCTTTTGCTGCCATGATTAATTTCCTCTGAATTCTGAATGTTTGTTAAACGAAAAGTAGCTTTAGCCTACAATGCCTAAAATATTGTCTTCACGCATGATCAGGTACTCTTGACCTTCGATCTTTTCAGCTTTTTCAACATATGAGCCGAATAACACAGTGTCACCGACTTTAACTTCTAATGCTCTCACATCACCGTTATCTAGAGTACGGCCATTACCCACTGCAATAACTTTACCGCGGGTTGATTTCTCAGCCGCAGAACCAGTTAATACAATACCGCCAGCAGATTTGGTTTCTTCTTCTAGGCGCTCAACGATCACGCGATCATGTAAAGGACGAATGTTCATTTTATTTAGTTCTCCTAACAGTTTCTGAACAGGACAGAAAAAAGCTTTATATGTACCAGTTTGCATTAAACCCTGTGGTTCAAGGCAATTGATTTAGTTGTACTCAGTAATGGGGGTATTGCTTCAAAACCCAAGTGATAAAAATTAAAATTTTTAATCTTTTCTCTCGTACTCACCATCAATAGTGGTCGGCTCACTCATTTTGCGAGGTTCTGGCTCTGCATGAGTGTGCTGATTAAATGCTGTTGGACCTTGTTGCATGCCTGCACTCATACGCACAGTTGCTTGACTAGCAAGGCCTGCAGCTAGTTTATTGCGAATGGCCGGGGTCAATAATAAAAAACCGAATACGTCGGTCATAATGCCTGGAGTTAGCAATAATATGCCGGCGATAATCACACATAAACCGGTAAATAATTCTTTGGCTGGCATTTGCCCTTGCGCCATTTGTGTTTGCACATTTTGCAGTGCGCCCATACCTTGTGTTCTAACTAATTTTGCGCCGAATATTGCGGTTACAATAACCAGTGCAATAGTGGCGAATCCACCAATTACATCAGCTACTTGAATTAACAACGCAATTTCAATAATTGGCACGAGAATAAATAATAAAAACAAAAATCTAAACATAAGGCTCTCTAAATAGTGATCACTCAGTTGAGTTGATGAAATATAAATATGGGTTATCAGGTCTTTTTTCAAGGCTAGTGGTAAAGCTGTGTTGGCTAAATAGCCTGAACTCTGATTAAGCGATTTATTATCCGCAGTTTAGGTTAACTACACTTTGCCTTAGCTATCAGCTACTATGGCATTGGGCAGAGCAATCAATCAAAGGTTCAATATGACGACTCATTTTCGACTTATTTTTACCACTTGCGCAGATGTAAGTGAGGCACGCTCCATGGCTGAGCAATTAGTTAAGCTTAAATTAGCTGCGTGTGTGAACATTCTTCCAAATGTGGAATCTGTTTATATGTGGCAAGGAGAGGTTGCTTATGCAACCGAGTGTAAATTATTAATTAAAACAAAGTCAGAAAAAATGAATGAATTGATTCAAACTATCAAGCAATTACATAGTTATGAAATTCCTGAAATACAGGTTATTGATGTGGCCACTGGCAATTTAGCCTATTTTAATTGGATGGATGAGGTACTTAATTAATGCGTTGTTTTCTTTTATTGCTTTGTGCGCTGTCGTTAATGCCAGCACAGGCTGCAACTAATAATTTATTAAGTGATTTGCTGCAGCCCGCAGAGCAAACATTTTTACCTGTTGATCAGGCATTTTCATTTGATTTTGATCAGCAAGGCAGCACTCTTTTTATTGGTTGGGATATTGCGCCAGGTTATTACCTATATAAAAAGAAGCTAGAAATTATTGGTAAAGGTGCTGATATTGAAGTGCCTGATCTTGGTAAAGGCGTGATCATTGAAGATGAGTTCTTTGGCAAAACAGCAGTGTTTTTTGATTCACTGAGTGTGATCAGCAAGCTAAGTAATATAGCTGAAGGTGGCGTAATTAAAGTACGTTATCAAGGCTGTGCTGAAGCAGGGCTATGTTACCCGCCAGAAATCATCACCATTCCATTGAGTATGATTGCCGGTGAAATCCCTGCAACTGATAATGCAACAGCAGGCAATGCATTAGCTGCGCTTAGCGCTGAATCAGCGGCTGCTACAGAAGATGTTGTAACGCAAGAAGATGACTTAGAAAAAGAATTAAACTTTACTGAAAAACTGGCCTCGCAAGGTTTGTTAGCGAACTTAGCGATTTTCTTTTTGGTCGGTATTGGCTTGGCATTTACGCCATGTGTATTTCCGATGTTTCCTATTTTGTCGAGCCTAATTGCAGGACAAAAAAATCTTTCCACTAAAAAAGCTTTTGCGCTTTCTTTTGTTTATGTGCAGGGTATGGCCGTTACGTATGCGGCGCTGGGCCTTGTGGTTGCATCACTTGGTGGTCAAGTGCAAGGTTATTTGCAGCACCCATATGTATTGATTAGTTTTAGTTTATTATTCGTTTTACTCGCTATGTCGATGTTTGGTTGGTACGAAATAAAGCTCCCTAGCGGCATGATGAATAAGCTCACACAAGTAAGTAATAATCAAAAAGGCGGCAACTACATTGGCGTGTTTTTAATGGGGGTTTTATCGGGTTTAATTGCTTCACCTTGTACCACCGCACCGTTATCAGCTGCGCTATTGTTTGTTGCGCAAAGCGGCGATTATTTAGTTGGCGGCTTAACTTTGTATGTGCTGAGTTTAGGGATGGGTATTCCGCTGCTGTTATTAGGCACCTCTGGCGGTAAATTATTGCCAAAAGCAGGCGGCTGGATGGAACAAGTTAAAACCCTGTTTGGTTTTATCATGCTGGTAGTGCCATTGATCTTGCTTGAACGTATTGTCGATGCAGACATCATATTACTTATGGCGGGCTTATTAGCATTAGCAACGGCCTTGTATTTACATCATTGGCAGAGCGCTCAAACACAAGGTAAGTTAAAAACTGCATTGTGGTTTGTTGCAACGTTATTAGTTGTTAGCGGTGTGAGCTTAACTAAAAACTATATATGGCCAACAGCGCAAGTTGTTAGTGCCGCAAATGGCGAGCAACAAGAGCGCGGCTTTAAATTAGTTGCTGACTTAGCTGAGCTCAAACAAGCAATAAATGATGCAAACAGTGATGGTCGTTTAGTGATGGTCGATTTATATGCAGATTGGTGTGTTGCGTGTAAAGAGTTCGAGAAATACACTTTTCCTGACGCTAAAGTACAAGGTGAGTTTGCAAACTTTGAGTTGTTAAAAATTGATTTGACCGAAAGTGATGATAAAACAATTGCTGTAATGGAAGAGTTTTCGGTATTTGGTTTACCCAGTATTTTGTTTTTTGATACACAAGGTGAAGAGCTTGCAGCACAGCGTGTGACGGGCTTTTTAAATGCCAAGGACTTTGCTGAGCATTTAGCAAAAGTGAGAAATAGCGCTAAATAAACATTTTTCGCACCGCTATTTTAAACGCCACTTTATATGAGTGGCGTTTTTGTTTTTGTGGTGGCTACTAGTGATTAGACCAGTATTTTGCTGCTATTTACATCGAACTGGCTATAATAGGTGGTTAACGTGAGAAATACTTGCTATTTTAGTTTTTCCCCTCTACATTTTGCGGGGATTTCTAATCAAAATGGCTTAACTCATTATTTATAGGATTATCGCGTATTATGGCTGCAAAATTTAAACTTTTAGTTATAAATGGCCCTAACTTAAACATGCTGGGTAAGCGTGAACCAGAAAAATACGGTTTACAAACACTGAGTGAGATTATGAGCGAACTAACTGAGTTTGCGCATGGTCTAGATGTTGAGCTAACGCATTTTCAAAGTAATAGTGAGCAAGCTTTAATTGAGCACATACATAGTGCATGGCAGGTCATTGATTACATTATTATCAACCCAGCGGCATTTACGCATACAAGCGTGGCTTTACGTGATGCATTACTGGCTGTTGATATCCCGTTTTTTGAAGTGCACTTAACTAATGTGCACACGCGGGAAGCGTTTCGTCATCATTCATATTTTTCTGATGTGGCGCAGGGCGTGATATGTGGATTAGGCGCAATGGGTTATCGCGCAGCACTTGAAGCTGCTGTCAATCGGTTGCAAAACTCGAATTAATTTTAAACTAACAAACTAACAGGCGGGTCGTTCATGGATATTCGCAAGATCAAAAAACTAATTGAACTAGTAGAAGAATCAGGTATTGCTGAATTAGAAATCACCGAAGGTGAAGAATCAGTACGTATCAATCGTAATAATATGAGTGCAGGTCCTGCTTACGCTCCACATTATGCACCACAGTACGCTCCAGCACCGGCTCCAGCCCCTACAGCTGCACCTGCTGCAAACGTAGAAGCGGCAGCACCTGCCGGTCCTACTGGCCATCAAGTATTATCGCCAATGGTAGGTTCTTTCTATAAAGCAGCTTCTCCTGAAGCGCCTTCATATGTAGAAGTGGGTTCACAAGTTAAAGTAGGTGATACGCTTTGCATCATCGAAGCGATGAAAATGATGAACCAAATTGAGTCAGATAAAGCGGGCACAGTGAAAGCGATTTTAGTTGAAAATGGCGAGCCAGTAGAATTTGATCAACCTTTATTCATCATTGAATAATAGCGCAACCTAAAAGGCCAACTCTAATGTTAGATAAAGTAGTCATTGCAAACCGAGGTGAAATTGCACTTCGTATATTGCGCGCCTGCAAAGAGCTTGGGATCAAAACGGTTGCTGTGCATTCAACGGCGGATCGCGATCTTAAGCATGTATTGCTTGCAGATGAAACAATATGTATTGGTAGACCTTCTGCCACTGAAAGTTACTTAGACATTCCGCGCATTATTGCGGCAGCTGAAGTAACCGATGCAGTTGCTATCCACCCGGGTTATGGTTTCCTTGCAGAAAACGCTGATTTTGCTGATCAAGTTGAACAAAGTGGTTTTGTGTTTATTGGTCCGCGCGGCGACACGATTCGTCTAATGGGCGATAAAGTATCTGCAATCGAAGCAATGCGTAAAGCTGGCGTACCATGTGTACCAGGTTCAGATGGTCCGGTATCGGATGATAAAGACCGCAACATGCAAATCGCTAAACGTATCGGTTACCCAGTGATCATCAAAGCCGCTGGTGGCGGTGGTGGTCGTGGTATGCGGGTTGTTCGCAGTGAAGCTGAGTTAATTGACTCAATCGCTTTAACGCAACAAGAAGCAAAACAGTTCTTTGGTAATAGCATGGTTTACATGGAAAAATTCCTTGAAAACCCACGTCATATCGAAGTTCAAGTATTGGCTGACGGGCAAGGTAATGCTGTTCACTTAGGTGAACGTGATTGTTCTATGCAACGTCGTCATCAAAAAGTAGTCGAAGAAGCGCCAGCACCAGGTATTACTGCTGAAGTGCGTAAGTTTATCGGTGAGCGTTGTACGCGTGCATGTATCGAAATCGGTTATCGTGGTGCGGGTACATTTGAGTTCTTATACGAAAATGGTGAGTTCTATTTCATTGAAATGAACACTCGTATTCAGGTTGAGCATCCAGTGACAGAAATGGTTACCGGTGTTGATTTGATCAAAGAGCAGTTAAAAATTGCAGCGGGCCAACCACTATCATTCACGCAAGACGATGTCGTTATCCGTGGTCATGCAATTGAGTGTCGTATTAATGCTGAAGACCCTGAAACGTTTATCCCGTCACCGGGAAAAATTACGCGTTTCCACCCAGCAGGTGGTTTAGGTATTCGTTGGGACAGCCATATTTATGCTGACTACACAGTGCCACCACACTATGATTCAATGATCGGTAAATTAATTACTTACGGTGAAAACCGTAATGTAGCAATTGCCCGTGCACGTAATGCATTGAATGAGCTTGTGATTGACGGTATTAAAACTAATACGTCATTACATAAGCGCATCTTAGCGGATGAAAATTTCCAAAATGGTGGTACTAATATCCACTATCTTGAGAAAAAATTAGGTCTATAATCCTAATTACAAAAAAAACCGGCAACTTTGCCGGTTTTTTTGTGTCTATAAGTGTCGATTCTCGCCTTAGTAAAATAATCTGGTATGATTAACAAGTTATCGTTTTTAATACTATCCATGAGGTTAGAATGACGCACTGTGTTGGTTTTCAACTCGCTGATGAAGCTGCAACGGTTAAAATGGGCAATCAACTTGCTATGCTAATGGAGCAAGGGGCAGTTATTTACTTACACGGTGATTTGGGAGCAGGCAAAACCACCTTAACACGTGGTGTGATCCAAGGCTTTGGTCATCAAGGCAAAGTTAAGAGTCCAACTTATACGCTGGTGGAGCCTTATGAGTTGGCAACGGCCAATGTTTATCATTTTGATTTATATCGTTTAGGCGATCCAGAAGAATTAGAATACATGGGTATTCGAGATTATTTTTCGCCAACAGCTATTTGTGTGGTGGAATGGCCTGAAAAAGGCGGCGAGTTTATCCCAACACCAGACTTAGATATTACTTTACGTTATGTCGGCGATGCACGAGCAATTGAGATCCAAAGTATTAGCCCGCGTGGTCACAGTATCGTGGATAAACTCAAAAACCATAGTGAATAACAACAAATAACAAGGGTGTGAAGATACCGATGAGTCGAGTTGTCATAAAGTGGATGGGTGCTTTTTTGCTGTTAGCAATCAGTGCTAATCTCTATGCACAAAATACTATCAATAGTGTACGGGTGTGGCCATCGCCAGATAGTACGCGGGTAGTATTCGACTTAACGGATAAGCCCGACTTCAGTTATTTTATGCTAAAAAATCCACTGCGCTTAGTGGTCGATTTAGAAAATACAGATAAAATAAAAGACCTACCAACTATTCCCAGTAAGCATCAAATCGTCAGTAAACTACGTTACTCGAAAGCGAAAAGCAGCCAGGGGGTACGATTTGTTTTTGAGCTTACAGGGGCCGTTAAACCGGTGATTTTTGCATTGGCGCCAACGGGACCTTATAAAAATCGTTTAGTGGTCGACTTATATGACAAAAATCAAGCAGAGCCAGTAGCTGCAACGAGTAATACTGCGGTTAAAAAGCGTGAGCTTAATCAACAACGCGATATTATTATTGCTATTGATGCAGGCCATGGCGGCGAAGACCCTGGGTCAATTGGTCCTTCTGGTACTTATGAAAAAGATATCACACTACAAATCGCCAAACGCTTAGAGCGGATGATTGATGCCGAGCGCGGGATGATTTCGCGAATGGTGCGAAGTGGAGATTACTTTGTCAAACTTAATACCCGCACTAGCCGTGCAAGGCAGAAAAAGGCTGACTTTTTAGTTTCAATTCATGCGGATGCATTTACTAGCCCGCAACCAAATGGCGCCTCTGTTTGGGTGTTATCACTTCGTCGTGCTAATTCAGAAATTGGTAAATGGATAGAAGATAAAGAAAAACATTCAGAGTTACTCGGTGGTGCTGCTGGAGTGATTAAAGACACGGCCAGTGAAAAGTACTTGGCGCAGGCGCTGTTGGATATGTCGATGGATCATTCGATGAAAACCGGTTTCAGCGTTGCGGAAGGCATGGTTCAAGAGCTTAAAAAGGTCGCTAAGTTACATAAAAAAGAGCCGCAAGCGGCTAGCCTAGCGGTATTAAAGTCACCAGATATTCCATCTATTTTGGTCGAAACTGGGTTTATTTCAAACCCACGCGAAGAAAAACTATTAAAAAGTGCTAATCACCAAGAGCGCTTAGCGAAAGCAATATTTACTTCTATCAAAAGTTATTATCTGAAAAATCCTCCGGATGATTCGCTGTTTGCGTCGTTAAAATCGCAATATCCCACTAAACATAAAGTTCGTCCTGGTGAGTCGTTAAGTTTGTTAGCTAGTCGCTATGGGGTATCGGTGGGTAAGCTTAAGCAAGTCAATCAATTAAAATCTAATACCTTGTTTATTGGTCAAGAGTTAGACATTCCGCAAAGTTAAAATCGTTAGGATCAGTATGAGCATTGAAATATTACCCGCGCGATTAGCTAACCAAATTGCTGCGGGCGAAGTGGTTGAGAGACCCGCATCTGTGGTCAAAGAACTCGTTGAAAATAGCCTAGATGCAGGCGCAACACGTATTCAAATTGATATTGAACGCGGCGGTCATAAGCTTATTCGCATTCGTGATAACGGCTCAGGCATTGATAAAGACGAGCTCACGTTGGCGCTTTCTCGCCATGCTACTAGTAAATTAAAGTCCCTTGATGATTTAGAAAATATTTGTTCTTTGGGCTTTCGCGGCGAAGCATTGGCGTCTATTAGTTCGGTATCGCGTTTGACACTTAGCTCAAAAACCAAACAGCAAGAGGCGGCTTGGCAAGCATTTGCACAGGGGCGAGATATGGCGGTGCAGATTAAACCCACTGCTCACCCTGACGGGACCACCATTGAAGTTAAAGACTTATTTTTTAATACGCCCGCTAGACGTAAATTTTTACGCACCGAAAAAACCGAATTTACTCACATTGATGAGTTAATAAAGCGTATTGCCCTGAGCCGTTTTGATGTGTCAATTACCCTCACCCATAACGATAAAGTAGTGCGTCAATATCGTGCTAAAACCGACCCTGCACAGGCTATTGCTCGGGTCGCTCAGGTTGCAGGTAAAGCCTTTGCTGAGCAGGGGTTATATATTGAGTCAGGCGATACAGGCTTGCAGCTACATGGTTGGGTGCTACCAGTTGGCTCGAGTAATACTACGCAATATACCTATGTAAATAATCGTATGATGCGCGATAAGCTTATTTCTCATGCCATTCGCCAAGCGTTCGAAGAAGTCGCAGGCCAAGAAGAGCTACCGGGCTTTGTTATTTATATCGACATTGATCCGCGTCAAGTGGATGTAAACGTGCATCCTGCGAAACACGAAGTGCGTTTTCATCAAGGTCGCTTAGTGCATGATTTTATTCTGCAGGCAATTAAACAAGTCGTGGTGCCGCTTCAAGATGAGTTTGCTGGTGTTACTCAGCATGTTGATTCGCAACACAGCGATGCTAAAGCAGCGCATACAGCAACACCCGCTCACTCCAGCAATACAGCAGGCAGTTTGTTTGATTATCCTAAGTCGCACTTACAACCAGCGGAGCAAGCTCGCTACGGTGCTAATTTAGCACCTAGTGGTGGTGGATATACAGGTTCAAGCGAGCGAAGTAAGCAAGCGAGCCGGACAAATCATCAAGATGTGAGTGCGTTTTATCAAGGGGTCAATGAGCAACACGCCAGCCATTTTGATCAACCTATTGGCGTTACTCAAGAAGTAGCACCATTGTTACAGACGCAAAGTGCGCAGCCGTTGCTGGTACAAAGTGATGGCGGTTGTGTATTTAGCCTGCAACAGCAATTATATTGCTCACACTTTAAATATTTATTAGTCAATGATTGGCTTGAGCTTATTGCTGAGCAAGGCAGCTTAGAAGGAAAAGCCTTACTATTGCCTGTGCGAGTTAATATCAGTAAAGAAGACAGCCAAAGCTTAACACAGCAACAATCATGGTTTACCTTGCTGGGCTTTGAGTTATTGATTGAAAAGCAATTTGTGATGGTTAAAAAGTTGCCACAGAGTTTGTATCTGCTTGATGTGAGCCAAGCCGTAGATGCGCTATTAAAAGCCACTAAGGCTGAGCTTAATAGTGTGGAGCAATGGCTAAACTGGCAGCTTAGCCAAGTGCCCGAGCGCTTTTTTGCCAGCCAAGCTTTTGCCTTGGCGGTTACGCGAATGCAAAATAATCCGCAAACAATCCAGCGTTTATCTGCAAAAGCAGTTAAAATAGATTTAAGTTATTTTTTAGCACAGTTAGATTAAGGTTATCGAGTTGAGTAATTTACCGGTCATTTTTTTAATGGGCCCAACCGCTGCAGGCAAAACTGCATTAGCAATCGCCTTATGCCAACATTTAAAAACTGAAATAATCAGCGTCGATTCAGCCTTAGTGTATAAAGATATGAACATAGGTACGGCAAAACCAGATCAACATGAGTTAGCGCTTGCGCCACACCATTTAATTGATCTAATCGACCCTAGCGAAAGTTACTCAGTAGCTGATTTTCGTCGTGATGCAATTGAAAAGATTGACCAATTTCACCAACAAGGTAAAGTGCCTGTATTAGTTGGTGGTACAATGATGTACTTTAAAGCATTAATTGATGGATTATCGCCATTACCTGAAGCATGCCCGGTAGTACGAGCAGAGCTTGAGCAACAAGCCAAGCAACATGGCTGGCCGGCACTTTATAAAGAGCTTGAGATAATTGATCCGCAAGCGGCACAAAAAATGAGCGAGAATGACTCGCAACGTATTAACCGCGCCCTTGAAGTTTACCGATTAACGGGTAAAACAATGACTGAATTACAAAAAAGTAAGCAGCCGAGTTTACCGTATACTTTTCATCAATTTGCTATTGCGCCTGATGATCGCGCCGATTTACACCAGCGAATTGAACAAAGGTTTAAAATAATGCTTGAGCAGGGGTTTGAAAATGAAGTTTCATCCCTATATCAACGTAAGGATTTACACCCTAACTTACCTTCCATTCGTTGCGTGGGTTATAGACAAATGTGGGATTACATTGCTGGCGAGATTGATTACGATGAAATGGTCTTTCGCGGTATTGCAGCAACACGACAGCTTGCTAAGCGTCAATTGACGTGGCTAAGAGGTTGGCCCGATGTAACGTGGTTAACAACGGGTGATGAAGAAAACTTGCAACGTGTTGTAAGTTCGCTAAGCTAGTAGTAGTTGAAATTTTTTAGCTTTGTTAAATGAGTTCAGCCACTTAATTATAATAACACCTAGAACGAAGGAAAATAACATGGCAAAAGGCCAATCGTTACAAGACCCATTTTTGAATGCGCTACGTCGTGAGCGTATTCCAGTATCAATCTTTTTGGTTAATGGCATCAAACTACAAGGTAAGATCCAGTCATTTGATCAATTTGTTATTTTACTAGAAAACACCGTGAATCAAATGGTGTATAAACATGCGATTTCTACCGTAGTTCCTGCTCGTGCTGTTAACTTCCAAGGTATTCAAGGAAGCGAAGACGGTGAAGAGCCTGAAGCTGGAAATTTTTAAATTAGGAGCATAATGTTTGTTTGACCGTTATGAAGCCGGCGAACAGGCAGTCTTAGTTCATATCGACTTTCCAAAAGAAGGGGATCGTGAAGATCTTCATGAATTGGAAATGTTGGTATCTTCTGCTGGTGTTAGCAGTTTGGCGGTTGTGCAAGGCAGCCGTCAAGCACCACATCCGAAACTATTCGTCGGTACCGGAAAGGCTGAAGAAATCGCTGAGATTGTCAAAATCCACAACGCAGATGTCGTCATTTTTAATCATCAACTCAGACCGTCACAGGAACGCAATTTAGAACGCGTTTGCCAATGTCGTGTGCTTGATAGAACGACGCTTATTCTTGATATTTTTGCGCAACGTGCACGTACCCATGAAGGTAAGTTGCAGGTTGAGCTAGCACAATTGCGTCATATGTCGACGCGTTTGATCCGAGGCTGGACGCATCTTGAACGCCAAAAAGGCGGGATCGGTTTGCGCGGGCCTGGTGAAACTCAGCTAGAAACAGATCGACGTTTATTGCGAGTTCGTATTCAAAGTATTCGCGCGCGTTTAGAGAAAGTGGCAGTGCAGCGTGAGCAAGGTAGACGTGCTCGTAACCGCAATGAAATTCCTACGGTGTCGTTGGTAGGGTATACCAATGCGGGTAAGTCGACGCTATTTAATCGCATTACTAACTCTAATGTGTATGCTGCTGACCAACTGTTCGCGACGCTTGATCCAACCTTACGCAAACTCGAAATAGAAGATGTTGGTTCGATAATTTTAGCCGATACCGTTGGCTTTATTCGTCATTTACCCCATGACTTAGTTGCCGCATTTAAAGCGACGCTAACCGAAACTCGTGAAGCTGATTTACAACTTCATGTGGTCGATGTTGCGGATCATCGTCGTAAAGAGAATATTGAACAGGTACAATCGGTTCTTAAAGAAATAGAAGCTGATGAAGTGCCGCAATTGTTGGTTTACAACAAAATTGATGCGCTTGAAGATATTGAACCACGTATTGACCGTGACGATGAAGGCATGCCTATTAGAGTATGGTTGTCGGCACACAGTGGCGCAGGGTGTGAACTATTGTCTGAAGCTATCAGCGAGCTGTTAGCAAAGAAAATGTTTGTTCATACGCTTAAATTAGCTCCGCAATATGGTCGTTTACGTGCTGCGTTGTTCAATTTAAATGCCGTGCATCAAGAAGACTTTGATGAACAGGGTCATTGGTTACTTGCTACTCGACTGCCTATGGTAGAATGGAATCGTTTAAGAAAAGAGTTTGGTCCTGAAATCGACGCTTTTATTTCGTAATTCGAAAAAACTACTGCACAATGTCATTTTTAGTATGAGAACTGCGGTATTTTTGTTAGATTTAACGTAATTACCTAAATTATTTAGATAACAATGGAGTATAGCTATGGCCTGGAATGAACCGGGTAATAATGGCAATGACAAAGATCCGTGGAACAAAAAAGGCGGACGTGATCAAGGCCCACCTGACTTAGACGAGGTGTTTCGTAAATTCAGCAGCAAGTTTGGTGGCTTATTTGGCGGTAATAAATCCGGCAATGGCGGCGGCGGACTTGGTGGAGCTGGTCTTTCATTTGTACTGATCATTGCTGCAATTGTATGGGCACTGAGCGGTATTTATACCGTGAAAGAAGCAGAGCGCGGCATCGTTTTACATTTTGGTCAATTTGACCGCATTGCAGATCCAGGTCTGCGTTGGAAAATGACGTTTATTGAAACGGTAATTCCGGTAGATATTGAAGCCGTTCGCTCATTATCGACGTCTGGTTTTATGCTCACTGAAGATGAAAACGTGGTAAGCGTTGAGTTTCAGGTGCAATACCGTGTTATTGATCCTTTCCTATACAAATTTAGTGTAACTAATGCTGATTCTAGCTTAGAAGAAGCGCTAGAGAGTGCACTGCGTTATGTTGTTGGTCATTCAAAAATGGACCAAGTATTAACAAATGGCCGTGAGGTTGTGCGTCAAAATACCTGGGATGAACTGAATAAAATCGTCGAACCGTATAACTTAGGTTTGATCGTAACTGACGTTAACTTTAAAGACTCACGCCCACCGGCTGAAGTTAAAGACGCGTTTGATGATGCCATTGCCGCACAAGAAGATGAACAACGTTTTATTCGTGAAGCTGAAGCATACGCGCGTGAAATTGAACCACGTGCTCGTGGTCAAGTTACTCGTATGACGCAAGAAGCTGAAGGTTACGGCGAGCGCATTATTTTAGAAGCACAAGGTGAAGTCGCGCGTTTTGAAAAGTTATTACCTGAATACCAGGCTGCTAAGCGTGTAACCCGTGAGCGTTTATATATTGATGCCATGGAAGAAGTGCTAGGCAACAGTTCAAAAGTCCTAGTTGATGTTAAGGGCGGCAATAATATGATGTATTTACCGCTTGATAAAATCATGGATAAGCAAGGGAACGCAACCCGTGTTGCATTACCTAGCTCAAGTGATATTAACGACTTACGCAATAAAGTTAATACATCGCGCAATAGCACTGTGAACTCAAGTTCAGACCGCTTTGGTGCTGATCGCTTTAACGACGGGAGATAAGCGCAATGAAAAACTTTAGTTTAGTTATATTACTAGCGGCCGTTGTGTTGTCTTTTTCGTCAGTGTTCGTAGTACCTGAAGGGCAAAAAGCAATTGTTATGCTATTCAGCAAAGTGCAAAAAGACAGTGATGATAAAGCAATTGTTTATGGTCCTGGCTTACAATTCAAAGTACCTTTCTTTAGTCAAGTACGCCGTATTGATGCGCGTATTCAGACATTAGATGGTGCACCGGATCGTTTTGTTACTAGCGAGAAAAAAGACTTAATAGTTGATTCGTTTGTAAAATGGCGTGTTAGTGATTTTAGTGCTTTTTACTTACGTGCCCGTGGTGATAAGCAATACGCTGAAGCACTACTTAAGCAAAAAGTAAATAATGGTCTACGTACTAACTTTGGTTCACGTACTATCCGTGAGATTGTTTCCGGTGAACGTAGTGAGTTAATGGAAGAAGCATTAGTTCAAGCTTCTGAAAGTGCTCAAGAGCTAGGTATTGAAGTACTTGATGTACGTGTTAAGCAAATCAATTTACCGTCAGAAGTGAGTAATTCGATTTACCAACGTATGCGTGCAGAGCGTACTGCTGTTGCTAAAGAGCACCGCTCTGAAGGTCAAGAAAAAGCCGAAACGATTCGTGCTGACATTGACCGTCGTGTCACAGTAATGCTGGCTGATGCTGAGCGTAATGCCCGTACCGTTCGCGGTGAAGGCGATGCAAAAGCTGCGGCTATTTATGCCAATGCGTACAATAAAGATGCTGAATTCTTTGGTTTTGTACGTTCATTAGAGGCCTATAAAAAGACCTTTAAAGATAAGCAAGACGTAATGGTATTATCACCAGACAGTGACTTCTTTAGATATATGAAAGGTGCTGCAGCGCAGTAATCTTTTTCTAAATCTAGCACAAATCCAAACCCTGTGTATGCAGGGTTTTTCTTTTAGTAAGATGAATTTTTATGAGTAACTTAATGTTATTCAACCAGTTAATTTTTATTGCAAAGGTCGTTGTACGACTGCGCAGAAAAAATAACCTAAACGGGGGTGATCTTTCCCCTCATTATCTGGTAAAATCTCGTCCTAATTTTTTCTAAGTGAATTTACAATGGGTAAAAACGTTGTTGTATTAGGCACCCAATGGGGTGACGAAGGTAAGGGTAAGGTAGTTGACCTCCTTACAGACAAAGCATCTTTAGTAGTTCGTTACCAAGGTGGCCATAACGCTGGTCATACACTGGTAATCGAAGGTGAAAAGACAGTTTTACACCTTATTCCATCGGGTGTATTACGTGACAATGTTAAGTGTGTGATTGGTAATGGTGTTGTTGTTTCACCAGAAGCGCTAATGAAAGAGATTGGCATGCTTGAAGAACGTGGCGTACCAGTACGTGAACGTTTATTGATCAGTGAAGCATGTCCGCTTATTTTGCCTTTCCACATCGCATTAGATGTAGCTCGTGAAAAAGCACGTGGTAATAAAGCGATTGGTACAACAGGTCGCGGCATAGGTCCTGCTTATGAAGATAAAGTAGCCCGTCGTGGTTTGCGTATCGGTGATTTATTCAACCCTGAATTATTCGCTGCGAAGCTTAAAGAAGTATTGGAATACCATAACTTCACTTTAGTAAATTATTACAAAGTAGATGCGGTAGATTTCCAACAGACGTTTGATGATGCAATGGCTGTTGCAGATATCCTTAAAGCAATGGTTGTTGACGTAACTGAGTTACTTGATCAAACGCGTTTAGCGGGCGACAACATCTTGTTTGAAGGCGCGCAAGGTACATTACTTGATATCGATCACGGTACTTACCCATATGTAACGTCTTCAAATACTACTGCTGGTGGCGTTGCTACAGGTGCTGGTTTTGGTCCGTTAAATCTTGATTATGTACTAGGTATTATCAAAGCTTACACCACGCGTGTTGGTTCTGGTCCTTTCCCTACCGAGCTTTACGACGGTTTAGAAAAACAAGACCCAGTTGGTAAGCACTTAGGTACCGTAGGTCATGAGTTTGGTGCAACGACTGGTCGCTTACGTCGTACTGGTTGGTTAGACGCTGTGGCTATGCGCCGTGCAGTACAAATTAACTCTATCTCAGGTTTTTGTTTAACTAAACTAGACGTGTTAGATGGTCTAGAAACACTAAAAATCTGTACTGGTTATCAGTTAGAAGATGGCACTATCACTAATGTGACGCCACTTGCTGCTGAAGGTTATGATAAAGTAACGCCAGTATATGAAGAGATGCCTGGTTGGACTGAAAATACAGTGGGTGCTACTACTGTTGAGCAGCTACCAAAAGCGGCACTTGATTACATCAAACGCATTGAAGAAATCACCGGTGTACCTGTTGATATTATTTCTACAGGTCCTGACCGTGTAGAAACTATAGTATTACGCAGTCCGTTTGCATAATTACTGATAGTACTAAAAAAGCTGCCTTGTGCAGCTTTTTTTGTGTCTGGGGATAGTGTTTATAATAAATAAGCTATTTATAAATTTCATTCTGGAACGATCTTTGTATAAACTTTAGCAAGATGGTTTTTAATTTAAAGTGACCTAAATGCGTTTGTTAACTTGTTTATCATTAGTGCCGTTATCGTTTTTGCTGGCAAGCCACGCCAAGTCTGAAGAGACCATAGCTGCCGTGCCACTATATACAGAAACTGAGCTGCTTGCTTTGATCAATAGTAATACACATCTTGCGCGAGTAAAGGCAGATGACTGCCAGTTAGTACAAGATATCGAAGCACGAGCCAATAAAATGGCACTGCCTTCTTATCAATTTTTATATGGCGATATGCTGGCGTATGCGGTGTGTGTTGATCGTAATGTAGAGCTTGGTGTGTATTATATGCGTCAAGCAGCACAGCAAGGCTTAGCGGCGGCATTAGAGCAACTCGGGCGATACTATGACACGGGTCGATTGGTGCAAAAGGATAAAGCGCTTGCTGTGACTTACCTACGTGAAGCTTCATCACAAGGTAATTTAAAAGCACAATTGCGGTTAGTTAGTTTATTTAATCAAGGCTATGGCAGTCCACGTGATTACGAAGACGCATATCGTTGGTTATTTCATAGTATGGTTGCAGATAAAGCAACCCATAAAAAGATTGAACGCTCGCTAGCCCAATTGGCGCAAAAAATGCCCGATAGTGTAGTAGCGCGTGCACGATTGCCATTGTAGGTTTGAGTAGATTAGTTAGCGAGTTAGAAAACTAGCAAGTTGAAAGTAAAAGGGCTAGGTGCGATACCTAGCCTTTTTCGTTTTACTCTTTTATTTCTTTCGGTTCTTTGTTTTTACCATTATTAGGATCTTTCAATACCGACATTTTTGGTGGCAGCATCGCGACGACACGTTCACCTTCTTGCGGCGGTTTTTCCATATTAATAGTAAACGGACGCAGTTTGATAGGGCTATCATCATCACTGTCTTTGTCACCATTGAGGATGAATAACGGAATTGCATCGCTGTTCATCTCTTGGTATTTGCCCCAGTTAAACTCTTCAGAAATTCGCGTTACACTGACCTTGCCGCCTTTGGCAATTAAGCTACTTAAACGTGCATAAGAGCCGCTGTCACCAAACAAAATTTGCCGAGATAGAAACGTCGCGCTGTCTTTGTTTGCTTTGGCGTGAGAGGTCGAAGAACGCAATGAAAAGACGTTCTTTTCATTCAATAAATGTGAAAAATACTGCACGCCTAGCGCGTTATGATGGCGGTTTGGCGAAAGCGCCATTACGCTGCGTAGAGTTGTCAGGGGTAAGTAACGTTCAGCATGTTCTGATTGCGGGTTACCATAATAACAAGGCAGCCCATCCATACGTGCCATGCGGCAGTTTTCCCAAGCTGGATCTGATAAGTGTACTTGAATATTTTGCTCTTTTAGCCCACAAGCAATGGCACGAGCGACATGGTTTGCACCAATGATCAAAATAGTATTAGGTGAAGGCTGACGAACCCCTAATAGCTTCGCAATCGGGATCGCAGTTAAGCTTTGCAGAACTACTGTGATAATGATAACGGTAAAAATCAGTGGCACCATTTTCTCGGCGTCAGCAACACCAGCTTCCATCATACTAATAGCAAATACAGAGCCTACCGCTGCTGCGACAATACCGCGCGGAGCAATCCACGCGAGTACTAAGCGAGATTTAATTGGTAGCTCAGTGCCGAAAGTGGAGATCGCAATACACAATGGGCGAGCGATAAATAATACGATAGCCAAAAAGATGAACACATCGGCATCAAGCATCATTAAATCAGCTAATTCTAAACGCGCAGCAAGCAAAATGAATAAGGTTGAAATTAAGATCATAGACAGATCTTCTTTAAACTCTAAAACAGAATCAATTTCTAAATCGTCTTGGTTCGCTAACCAAATACCAAATACAGTAACCGCTAATAGACCTGACTCATGGCTCAAATGATTTGAGACTGTAAAGCTAATAAGTACCAGAGCTAAGATGCCGAATTTATGTAATTCAAATGGTAGCCATTCGCGGCGGATCAGTAACGTTGTAAGCCAACCTGCGACCACGCCAATAGATAAACCGACTCCTAAGGTTTTAAACAAGGCGATTACGGTATGAATAAACACTTCACCTTGACCAACTAGCATTACCGCTTCAAATACTAAAACCGCAAATAAAGCACCAATTGGGTCAATAACAATGCCCTCCCAGCGTAGTATGCGGTCAATATCTTGGGTTGGTCGCATTGAGTTTAATAGCGGTGCAATAACTGTTGGGCCAGTCACAACCAATACTGCACCGAGCACCGCTGCTACACGCCAGTTGAGTTCTAAAATCCAATAGGCACTGAGGCTTATCACTATACAAGTCGTAATCATGCCAATAGAGCACAAGTTACGGACTACCTTGCCAATACCTTTGAGTTCTCTAAAGTGCAGAGTTAAAGAACCTTCAAATAAGATCACCGCAACACTGAGTGAGACCACAGGAAAGAGTAGATCACCAAGCAGTGCATCTGGATCAAGTAAACCCGTAGCAGGGCCAAGTAACAGGCCGGTAAGTAACAAAAATAAAATAGCTGGGACACGAAAACCCCATGCTATCCATTGGGCGAGAACCGAACATAGAGCGATCCCTGCGATATAAATAGCTGACATAGATGAAGTATTCCTTATTTATTACAACAGTTAGGAGTAAACCTTTCGATACTTATAATACAGGGGTATACACGTGTATGTTAATTTTTCCTAATAGAATTTTAGCTGTTTACGAACTTATTTGTAGAAGAAATGATAATTTATTGGTTTTAAAATATTTGAAACAAATTAAACTCTATTTAACTGACTGAATCTTAATGACTTTAAAATTTATTAGCTGCAATAGTAAGCCGAGTGAATAAAATATAGTCTTGATCTTTAGGCTAAAAGTAGCGTAATATAGTTAGTGCTCAAACAATTAGTCATCTAATTAGTTACTTGTTAGGTCTAAGCGAATACATATAGTTATTTTTAAGTTGCTTTAAATTACAACAATTTAGATTGAGGTTACTATATTTATATGCTTAAAAATCAATTTGTTAATTGTTTTGAATGCAGTTTGTACAATTTTACTCATTTTTAGTAATTAGTTAATTTGAACATAAATTACATTTTATTGTGATTCATATTGTTTGAGTTGAACTGTTACTTACTCAATATTTGACACCCATCGTGGTGAGCAAATCTCGGTCCTTGAGTCATCACCCTATCTGTTGGTGTATCAGACTTTAGAGGCTCTATGTATGTTGTTAATAAAAAAGCTTCACACAGCTTTTTACAGCGATGCATAAACAACACTTTTTATTTACTTTATAACTGTTCAGTCTTAATGATTGAGCCAAAGTTATGCTATATCTAACGCACTTTGTTAATTAACTAAGTGAGCGTTTCCGGCTGAGTATTAAAAAGTGATGGCTAAAGAAAGTGAGCAAAAGCAAGTGCAAATTGTTAACTCGTAACCTAGGTAAACACTAGGTGGTTGTTTTCAGATTTATCCAAACTAGGGTAAGTCACAGTTAAAATGGAAAGTTGAACATTTATGCAAAAGTTAAATTGGCGACGTATCGTATTAAAAGTAGGTAGCGCATTGATTGCACCTGATCAAGATGGTTGTCGCTCACGCTATTTATTAACCATCGCTCAGTTTATTGTTCGTTGTCGTAGTCAAGGAATTGAAGTTATTTTAGTTTCGTCAGGCTCAGTTGCCGCTGGCGCGCATTTATTTCCGAAGACACAAGAGCGCACTGTGGCAATGAAAAAGGCCATGGCAGCAGCAGGGCAAACCGAAATGATGGCTATGTGGGACCGCTTTTTTGATTTCCCATCGGCGCAGATTTTATTAACTCATGGTGACTTACGTGACCGTGAGCGTTATGAGAGTATTAGAGAAACTGTTTTCACTTTGTTGGATCATGGTGTGCTGCCAATCATGAATGAAAATGATACGGTGACAACTGATGATTTAAAAGTCGGTGATAATGATAACTTATCGGCAATGGTCGCTGCAGCAGCAGATGCTGATGCATTGATGATTTTTTCAGATGTGGATGGGCTTTATGATAAAAACCCTAATTTGCACGACGATGCAATATTACTGCCTGAAATTAAATCAATTGATGAATCAATCTATGCTATGGCAGGATCTGCTACCAGTGCGGTTGGTACAGGTGGTATGAAAACTAAAATTGAAGCAGCTGAAAAAGCGACTTCACATGGTATTACTACTTATATAATTAATGGTTTTAAAGAGCAGACATTTACAAAACTGCTGGAAGGTGAGAACCCAGGTACTATTTTCTTACCGTACGAAAAACCGATGCAAGAAGCTGTTCACTGGATGACTCATACTGCAAGTGAGCAAGGTGAAGTCGTTGTCGCAGGTTCATACGATGAGTCTTTAGAAGGTGAAACTGGCTGTATCCGTGGCGATGAAATTGTCGCAGTGCATGGTGAGTTTGCAATTGGCGATACCATTTTGGTACGTAGCAGCGACGGCACTCGATTAGCCAAAGCAACTGCAAATTACAGTAGTTGTTTATTGAATTTTATAGCAGATAACGAACAAAGCGAATTTAGCGACAAGATGCAAGATTCGATTGGTCCCGTTATTTCAGAGAAAGATATCGCATTATTGGAGAAGTCATGAGTTTAATTACAGATATTTCACGTCAGGCAGCAAAAGCGGCACATCAGTTAGCCTTACTCGATACCGAGACCAAAAATCAGGTGCTACTGGATATGGCTGCAGCATTACGCCAACAAAAAGCATTTATTATTAAAGAGAACGAAAGTGATTTAGCCGCAGCCCGCGATAACAATCTAGCAGCCGCTATGATTGACCGTTTAACGCTCAATGACGAACGTATTGAAGCGATGGCTGAAGGCATTGAAGTGATTGTAAGCCTTGATGATCCGGTGGGTCAATTACGCGATATTACTGAACGTCCTAACGGGATTAAAATTCGTAAAATGCGCGTACCACTTGGTGTGGTATGTATGATTTATGAAGCGCGTCCAAATGTAACCGCTGATGCTGGAGCGTTATGCTTCAAATCAGGTAATGGGGTTATTTTACGTGGTGGTAAAGAGGCGCTTAAAAGCTCGCAAGCAATTGCGAGTGTCATGCATCAAGTATTAGAGCAGCATAATTTACCGGCAGCGTTAATCTCCGTTATTCCAGATCCAGACCGCGGATTATTAATGGAATTGATGCAGCAACGTGACAGCATTGACTTAATTATTCCACGCGGCGGCGAAGGGCTAATTAACTTTGTAACAGATAACAGTACAATTCCTGTGATCCAGCATTTTAAAGGTGTGTGTCATTTATACGTAGATAAAGACGCTGACTTAGAAGTGGCGATTAACTTGCTACTGAACGGTAAAACTCAGCGTACTGGCGTATGTAATGCATTAGAAGGCCTTGTCGTTCATCAGGATGTTGCCGATGAGTTTTTAAATTTATGTGCTGTTGTATTACGCCAAGAAGGTGTAAAAATAAATGCAGATAGCCAAGCCGCACAATATTTTGATGATGCAACAGTGCTTGCGCCAGAGGAATTTGGCGAAGAATATTTAGATTTAGAAATCGCGATTCGTGTAGTACCAGATTTTGCTGGTGCAATTGAGCATATTGCGCAATTTGGTTCAAACCATACGGAAGTTATTTGCACTAAAAACCAAGCCGCGGCTGAATTGTTCCAGCGCAGTGTTGATGCCTCAGTAGTGATGGTTAATACCTCATCACGCTTCTCTGATGGCTCACAGTTAGGTTTAGGTGCAGAGATTGGTATCGCAACGTCAAAACTACACGCTTACGGCCCAATGGGCTTAGAATCATTAACGACGGAGAAATACCTCGTCAATGGTGTAGGTCAAATTCGCGAATAATTGGTAGTCGAATAACCAAATTAAAATGCCGAGTTTATGCTCGGCATTTTTGATCGTAAATACCATGCAGCGCACAACTGATAGCTAAAAAATAACTAACATAAAATAAACAGTTTTTTGATTAAAATGAGAAAGATTTAAAAATTGAATTTGGCATGAGAGCCATAGTGATAAAAATTGAAGAGTAGGAAAGTGGTGGAGCTAAGCAGGATCGAACTGCTGACCTCCTGCGTGCAAGGCAGGCGCTCTCCCAGCTGAGCTATAGCCCCACATTCCTAAAGTTACGAATTTCGTAACCTACTTGAGGTTCCGTTTCAAGCGGGACGAACTTTAATGAGATTTCTAAATTTGGTCAAGTATTATTTATATATTTTTTGAATTTTTACGCAAACAATGAATTTTTGGTAGACTAACGGTCACTGGATAACAGGAATGATACTAATAATGAAAAAATACGCGTTGATGTTACTCGTTTTACTCTGTGGTTGTGCTAGCCAAAGTGATGAGCCGCCTTTTGAAATTAATAATAAACAGTTACACACTAAATTAGATGAGCAAGGTAATAAGATTTTTGCTTATGTGGTATCGGTTAAAGCCAATAGTCGCGCAAATTTAAACTTAGCTCGACCACTGACACGCCAGCAATTTAAAAACTTTGCAGAGCAAGAATATTTTGAAGAATCAAATAGCTTAAAATTAGAATTAGAAGATCAAGCCGTGCACTTATTAAAACAAGAGCTGCATGACAAAAAATATTGTCGCAACGATAAATATGAGATAAATGAAGTATTGTGGCGAGATTTAAGTGTACGCTTGATGGGGCGTTGTTTATAAATGTTAGCGGATAAAAGTAAATTAGCGGCGCTGTTAGCGCATTTAAATATCAATTATGACGTTATCGAACACCCTGCATTACATAGTAGTCTTGCTGCAGATGAATTAATGGTGGAACGGCCCGGAACGCGATTAAAAAACTTATTTTTGCGTGATAACGAAGGTAAAAAGCATTTTTTGGTGATCACCGCACATGACAAGCAGTTAGACTTAAAATCACTGGCTAAATATCAAGGCTTGTCACGCTTAGGGTTTGCCTCCGATGAGCGCTTAGCACGCTTTTTAAAAGTCGCACCTGGATGTGTATCTATGCTTGCTTTGATGAATGATAAGCAAAATGATGTCACTTTATGGCTTGACCAAGACATATGGTTTGGTGATCTATTTCATTGTCATCCATTTGAGAACACCCAAACATGGTTATTAAAAAAAGCCGATTTAGACGCTTTTTTTGCCACCACAGGGCATCAACCTAAAGTGGTTTTTTTACCCGCTAGATAAGCCGAACTTACTAAAATTAATCCGCATATACAGACTAATAATAACGAGGCCATAAATGCGATATGGCCAAGTTGTTGATATACCAAGCCAGGTACAAAAGAGCCTAAAGCCCCGCCACTATAATAAAACGACACATAAGCACCATTAGTGACACTCGGTGGTGCACTGCTTATTTTATTAACCAGCGGCGCTGCGGTTGAATGAATAATAAACATCGCGCCGCAAAAACCAGTGAATGCCAGTAAAAAAATCACTAATTGTGAGCTCATCAAAAATACTAGTGTAGTGCTGTAAAAAGCAAATATAGCAGACAATAAATGCCACGGTGAAATACTCTTTTTTAATAACCAAGGAGTCGCAATAGAGGCGAGGGCGCCAATCAAGTAACCGCTATAAACTAAGCCAATATCACGGGTATTAGTAATTAAAAAAGTGTCTTGTAAAATGAACGGTAAATAATTTAATAACGCAGCAAAGCAAAAAAACATACAAAACACCGCACCATATAATTTTAATACCGCAGCATTCGCGAGCTGTTTTAAATAATTTAATGGGGAAAGAGTGCTGTTAACAATGGCTGTTTGATTACGTGGAATACTCAATGCAAAGCTAATTAAACCTGCGGCAATAACAAAATAGAAGCTTTGCCAAGTCCATAAATCAGCAAAAATAGCCGCTAACACTCGGCCAAAGTAACCCCCAGCAATTGTACTACCAATATAGAAGGTCATATTCTTTTGCAAACTATCAGCTTGATAAGTGCTGCCTATGTAAGTGGTCATTGCTGTGAGTGCGGCAGGCAAGGTTAAACCTTGTAAAAATCGTAGTAACAGTAATAACTCAAAACTGGGAGCGTAGGCAAAAGCAACACAGGTAACAGCTAGTACTAGCATCGCGTAGCGAAGAATTGTTAAAGGGTTACGTTTAGCTAGTAATAAGCCGTATACCAAAGGAGCAATCGCCAAAGGGAGCATAGTTGCCGTCATCAAGCTACCTGCGGTTGCAGGACTAACTGAAAATTGCTCTGCAAATAAACTTAATAATGGCTGCGGTGCATAGAGCACGAAAAAGATAAACAGCGAGCAAACTAATAAATGACCGAAACGCATTTTATTGGCCCTACTACAAAAACCACAGCTTAACCTGATTGATATTAAATTCAACCTCAACGCGTTCTTTAAGTGGTTACTTTTATTCTAGAAATAAGTATTTATTGCGCTAAATCAGGTTTTCAATCACAACACTTTGCTAGATTAATGGTCACAGCACTATGATTTGTTTTAATTGGTGATTATACCCAAGCCACCTCAAGATGCAGAATTCAGCGTTTCACAGGGGCTTAATATCAAGGCGTTACTTTGCAAGAATGACAGTCCCTTTTAAGAAGTAACAACGCTGAGAGTAAGTTCCTGTGAAACGCCCAACGGGTTGGTTTAAAAGCGATTTATACTACGTTATTGATTTTAGCAATAGACCCACTATTACTTGCAATCAATGCCTTGCCTAAATCGCTTTTAATTCCAACTGAAACTCGCATCTTGGGGTGGTTTGGGTATAAAATAAAGCTAATATCAGTTTTTAATGGAACAAAGCTATGGGTTCATTACAAGACCAATTGCTACAAGCAGGATTAACCACATCACATAAAGCTAAAGTTGCTAAAAGTGAAAAGCGTAAGCAACAAAAAAAACCAAAAAAAGGGGCGACCAGTAACCCTAGTGATCTGCAAAAGCATATTCAGCAAACAAAGTTAGAACAGCAGAAAAAAGCAGAAGAATTAAATCAAGCTCGCCAAGGTGAGTTAAAGCAACGTGAGCAAGTTGCCCGCGTAAAGCAGATATTAGAACATCATAATCAAGATTCGATACGTGGTGAGCGGACTTTCAATTTTACTTACGAAAATAAAGTCAAAGAGCTCGACGTAAATGAACAAACGCAAAAAGCCTTATCAGGTGGCCGACTGGCAATTTGTGTGTTGGAAGGGCAGTTTTTTGTACTTGAAGATGAGCCAGCCCGTAAAGTGGCAGAAGTTGATGAAAAGTACATCGTGTTTCATGTAGAGCCAGAAGACAAAGGCAAAGATGCTGATGACCCATACGCTGATTTTGAAGTACCAGATGATTTAGTATGGTAGCCTAAGAGATGACTTGAACAGCGTGTTTGGTGATCTACTTGGTGTATAAATTACGTACATATGTAATGTACAAAGATCCGTTATTATGGTCTACAATTAAGCTAACAATTTTTATAAACCGTCAAAAAGAAGAGAAAATACAATGAGCAAGATAACAAAATTACTCTTAGGTGCAAGCCTCTCTATGGTTGCTAGTATGTCATTTAACAGCATGGCTGCCGATGGTGCTGCGCTTTATACAGCAAAAATGTGCCAAACATGTCATGGCCCTGAAGGTAAGGCACCGATCATGGCAATGTATCCTAAACTAAATGGTCAGAATAAAGACTACTTAGTGGCGCAAATGAAAGACATTAAATCAGGTGCGCGCAATAATGGCATGACTGCAGCGATGAAAGCGATGGTTGCGACTGTTACTGAAGAAGAAATGGTCGCTATTGCCGATTACTTAGCAAACGTAAAATAATTTTTGCTGAGTGTGAGTTATCAATGGGCTCACCGAAAACAGCCACACCAATTTGGTGTGGCTGTTTTGTTTTAAATATTGATCATCCACGCACACTACTTTAGACTTCTATCCATCTATTTCGTGTTTTGTTTTTAACGCGTTTAAATAAGGCCCCATAATGTTTGAATTACCACAACTTGATTTAAAAAATAAAGTCTCTGCACAAGAATGGCAGTTACGAGTTGATTTAGCCGCCTGTTATCGGTTGGTTGAGCATTTTCGTTGGGGTGATTTGATTTACACACATTTATCGGCGCGTTTGCCGGGGACTGACCATTATTTAGTGAATGCGTTTGGCCTCACATTTGATGAAGTAACAGCTTCTAACCTAGTCAAAGTGGACTTGGCCGGAAATATTTTGGATGACACGCCATTTGCAATCAACCCTGCTGGTTTTACGATTCACAGCGCGATTCACGAAGTGCGTGATGACGCTCATTGTGTTATTCACTTACATACTAAAGAAACGATTGCCGTTGCCACGCAGCAAAATGGTCTGCTGCCACTTAGTCAGTATTCAATGTTTTCACTGCCGTCATTGTCTTATCACGGCTATGAAGGCTTAGCAGTTAATAGCGATGAGAAAAAACGTTTACAAGATGATCTCGCTAATACTAATCATATGTTGTTAGTAAACCATGGTGGTTTAACTGTGGGGCCAACGGTGGGTGATGCATTTATGCGTTTTTATGATTTACAGCGTGCTTGTGAAATACAGCTGGCTTTACAAGCCAGTGGCCAAGCTGTTACACCAGTACCTCAAGCCATAATCGATAATATTTATAATCAAGCGAATGTAGTGCACAGCGGAAGTACCGGTGGGCAATTAGCTTGGCCTGCGATGTTACGTAAGGCCCATCGTCTTGATCCTAGTTTTGCAAAATAACCTAAGCCTTGGTTAATAAGGAATTGTCATGAAAGTTAATCGCGTTGAAGTTTTTGATATCCACTGTCCAGACAGACCTGCTTGGACTCCTGTATTTGTCCGTATTCATACTGACGAAGGTATTAGCGGGGTTGGCGAAGCTGGCCTTGCTTATGATTTAGGACACAGTGCTGCCGCTGCTATGATCAAAGAAATGGCTGATGCTTTCTTAATTGGTCATGACCCATTTCAAACCGAAAAGTTATGGTCGCGTATGCTGCGTGAAAGCTTTTGGGGTTTAGGTGGGGGCCCAGTAGTCTATGCAGCAATGAGCGCGATAGACACCGCTTTATGGGACATTAAGGGTAAAGCATTAGGTTTACCTGTGTATCAGTTGTTAGGCGGTAAAGTTAACGACAAGCTGCGTACTTATGCTTCGCAATTACAGTTTGACTGGGACACTGAGTTTAAAGCTCTGGTACATCCACAAGAATACGCAGAAGCGGCGTTAAAAGCAGTGGCTGAAGGCTACGATGCCGTTAAAGTTGATCCGATCCAATATGATAAAGACGGCAATACTTATTACGACCGCACTAACATTATTTCACGTGCTGAAATGAAGCTATATCGCGCCCGTATGCAGGCAATTCGTGAAGCTGTTGGTGATGAAGTGGATATCATTTTTGAATGCCACAGTTTACCGGGTGTTACCTCTGCTATTCAAATCGGTGAAATCGCTAAAGAATTTGACTGTATGTTTTATGAAGAACCAGTTAACTACTTAAATCATTCGTTACATGCCAAAGTGGCAGATAAAGTATCAGTGCCAATTGCCGGTGGCGAGCGTTTATATAATCGTTGGGGTGTGCGCCCTTACTTAGAAGATCAAAGTATTAATGTATTACAGCCAGATATCGGTTTATGTGGTGGTTTTACTGAAACTAAAAAAGTGTGTGATTACGCTGATATTTTTGATGTGCGTATTCAGGCTCACGTCTGTGGCGGCCCCGTTGCAACCGCAGCATCATTACATTTAGAAACGGCTATTCCAAATTTCTTAATTCATGAGCATCACACTTATGCAATTAAAAAGTGGAACCGTGAGTTATGCTTGCAAGATCCACAGCCTAAAAATGGTTTCTTTGAAGTGTCTGAAGAGCCGGGTATTGGTATTGAACTTAACGACGAAATCGTGATGCGCTCTCAGCGTGTTGAGATCAAATAAAATCATAGGCTACGAGCTATGAATAGCGAGCTAATTTCAGCTCGCTATTCATTAAGTTTATCTACTTTGGCTTTTGCAAATTTAAAACTATTTCTTACTAATTCAAAACGTTAAAATTTTCCTAGCACCTAGCACCTAGCACCTAGCACCTAGCACCTAGCACCTAGA